>CAZRNC010000044.1:0-12719 GCA_964601285.1 uncultured Thermomicrobiales bacterium
CTGCGTGGCAGCACCGTTGTCAGTTGCCTGGAAGCACTGTTCATCGCCACCTTGCTCTGTGTTGGTGTCGCCGTTTCCTCGGAGACACTCTCCGGAGAGTCGTTCCTGCAGATCATGGTGATTGGCCCACTTTCGGCAATCTATCTTGCTGCCCGGTTGCGGCTTCATCCAACCGGACCGGCGGTCAACCTTGGGCGCGAATCCGGCATCGGGATACTCATGTTCGGTTTGATTACGGCGATGAGTCTGGTCAGCGTGGTCCCCAGACAAAACATCGAACCCCTCAGCAGTCAACTCTTCGGCGCGACACTCCTCGGGATCTGGAACCTGCTTGCCTACGCCTTCTTCCGCTCGCTTGCCTATCTCTGGCCGGTTTGGGCTCGCATGCGCCGGGCGCATCTGCGCTGGGAAATGACCCACGCAATCATGCTGGTAATCGCACCGTTTATAGCTGTGCTACTGCTCGTGGTGATGTTTCTGCTCTGGCTCGCCACCGGTAGCTTCGCACCAGGGGGTAATGCCCTCACGCCGGCAAACTTCGTAATCTATCTGCCATATCTCGGAATCTACATCTTCCTGACGGTAGTCGGGATGATCGTCCTGTTGCCACCAGCAGCATTTGCCTCGTACATCGCTGCCCGGCGGACTGCAGTTCGTTTGGAATCGCTGTCGGAGGCAACTGGAGGACTCCGGAGTGGCGATCTGTCGGTTCGGGTGCCGATCAGTGGTGAAGACGAAGTAGCGACGGTTGAACGCGATTTCAACCTGATGGCCGGCAACCTCGAAGCCACCATGCAGGAGCTACGGTCGGAACGAGACAACGTCGAAAACTTGCTTCAGAAGCAACGCGAACTGGTGGCCAGTGTCTCTCACGAACTCCGAACACCGATCACAACGATGCGAGGCTATCTGGAATCTGCCCTCACCAGCCCGGAACAGGACGTTCCCGACACACTCCGCCCTGATCTTGTCGTTATGTCCGGTGAAGTGTCCCGATTGCAACGACTGGTTGACGATCTGTTTGTCCTCACCCGCGCTGAGATGGACCAGTTGCCACTGAACATGCAACCAATCAGCGTTGCCGGGATCATTGACCAGGTTGTTGCCGCTTCCAGCGAGCGCGCCTGGCGGACCGGTCGTGTTGAGGTCATCGCCAATGTGCAACAAGGATTGCCGCAAGTGCTGGCAGATCCGGGACGACTTGAGCAGGTCTTGCACAATCTCGTCGCGAATGGCATCCGCCATACCCCGCCCGGCGGTATCGTCGCAATTGCAGCCCGGGAAGAACAAGCGTCAATCATCATCGATGTGACCGACACCGGCAGCGGCATTGCAGCGAGTGATCTCGACCGCATCTTCGAACGCTTCCAGCGCCTGGACGACGCTCGCATCCGCGACGCCACCGGAGCAGGACTCGGGCTGGCCATCGTCCGTGAACTCACCGAAGCGATGGGCGGCACCGTCTCCGTCCAAAGCGAACCCGGCTCCGGCAGCAGTTTCACGGTCACGTTGCCCGTTTCCTCGTGAGAGTACTGCAGCACCCATTTGCATGATGTTAGGCAGATATCGACTGCGAGAGCACCAGGTTTAGCACGTCATCTCGACTGAAGCGGAGAGATCTCGTCACCGATCTTGCGAACGCGATCGGGGCAATGGCGAACGAGACAAAACCTCAACTTCTTCCGACGAACGGGGTCTGTACGAGATTAAGTTGGCCGGTCGAGATGACGGGCTAAACCCGGTGCTCTCGCCTTTGACGCTCGCCTTATGTGACGCGAAAGAGCAATGTAGCGCATATCCCTTTGAATGGCTTGCCGGGAAGTCCAATCTTGCGACAGTTCTGCGACAGTTTCGCGAATCTTCGTTGACACCTGCTCTCTATCGTTGAAAGCGACAAGAGAGGAGTGCAGACCGATGCTTCGAATTCACAACACAAGATCAGCCGGAATAGCGAACGGAGAACTGCCAACCGTAGCCATTGTTGGCGAACGGGACCGGCGGCAATTCATGAAACGGCTCTTACGAGGCAAGGCGACGATCGTCGCTGAACTGGAGTCCGGCAGCCGGGTACACCTGCTGGATGAGCTCCTCCCAGAGGTCATCATCATCGACGTTGGCTCTTCAGGCGTGAACCCGGTTGAGGCGGTTGCCCTTGCCAATCAACTGCTACCCAGACCGGAGATCGTCCTGGTTGGGAGCAGTACCCTGGCAGCGGTTGCTGCATAGATAAGGATCCCGAGGATGATTCAGGTAACCAGGCAATCGCTGGATGATATGGTGACCAGTGCCTTGCAACAGACACCAACTGCGCTCCCCCTGCTCACAGCTGCGAACCTTCGCAAGCAGTTTGGCAACACTATTGCGCTTGATCGGGTGGACATCACCGTCCAGCGCGGCGAAGCGGTTGCCATCATGGGGCCGAGCGGGTCCGGGAAATCGACGCTGCTCCACTGTCTGGCCGGCATCCTGACACCGGATGATGGCGTGGTCATGCTCGAAGGGCAGCGGATCGACAAGCTCAACGAACGTCGCCGGAGCGTGCTGCGCCGCAGCAGGTTCGGATTCGTCTTTCAGGACCATCAACTCCTGCCGGAGCTGCCGGCAGATGAGAACGTCGCCCTGCCGCTGATGCTGGGCGGCACCGGTCGCCGGCCGGCAGTCGAACGCGCCCGCGACATGTTGCAACATCTCGGGCTGGCGGGCCTTGAACGCCGGCGACCGGGCCAGCTTTCCGGTGGCGAGGCGCAACGGGTTGCGATTGCTCGTGCGCTGGTCATCCAGCCACTGGTGGTTTTCGCCGATGAGCCGACCGGTTCACTCGACCAGAACACCGGCCACCATGCGCTACGCCTCCTGATCGAAAACACAACCCGGCAACAGGCGGCGCTGGTGATCGTTACCCACGATCCTGCTGTTGCCCAGCATTGCGACCGGATTGTCGAGGTACAGGATGGCAGGTTGAAACCAACCGCCCCAGCCAGACGAGGAGCATTCTGATGCGGGCTGTTCCCCAACTCGCCTGGCGGCTGCTGCTCGGATCCGGCGGACGTGGAGCACTGACGACCGCCCTCTCCGCATTTGCTGTCGCGATTGCAACGGGGCTGTTGCTTTTGACGCTCGGTGTAGCCCTCGGATTCAACCAGCGGGGCGAGCGGGAGTCATGGCTGATTCCTGTTGAAGCGGAGTCCAACCCGGCGGCGATGATGGCCGTCACGACGGACTATGTGCGCGGAACGGCCGTGGTCACTGTCGACCTGGCTGAATTGGGCAACGACGCCCCCGTTCCGCCCGGTCTGGACCACTTCCCGCAGCCGGGCGAGGTCTGGTTCTCCCCGGCGCTCGCCGATCTGGTTGCAGCACTGCCGGCAAACCAGCTTGCAAGCCGCTACAGTGGCTCCACCGTTGCCGGCACCATCGGAGACGCGGCACTGGTCTATCCTGACCAGTTGACGGTGATCACCGGACGTGATGCGACCTGGTTCGAGCAACCGCTGGCTGGCGAAAACTGGACTTCGCCCTGGTTCGCCCCGCCAACAGCCATCAACAATTTTGACGGCCGCGATCCTTGGTGGCTCGGCAACTACCAGGCCCTATCTGCGTTCGCTGTGGCCCTGTTGGTGGTGCCATTGATCGTCCTTGGCACAGCCGCAGGACGGCTTGCAACGACCTACCGCGACCGGCGGCTGGCAGCGATGCGATTGGTTGGCGCAACTCCTGGCCAGGTTCGAGCCATCACCTTGTTCGAAACCATGCTTGTAGGTATCGCCGGCGCACTCGTTGGAACTGGAGTCTACGTGCTCTCCCTGCCACTTGCCGCACGAGTTGAGGCATCCGGTGGATCCTGGTTTGTCGGGGATCTCTGGGTTGGCTGGCCGGTTGCGCTGGCAACGCTGGCAACCGTTCCACTGATCGTCTGCTTCAGCGCTCTGCTTGGGCTTCGTAAACTGATTATCAGTCCGCTCGGTGTCGCCCGGCGACAGCAGGCAAAGGGCGCGACTGCCTGGCGGGCGCTCCTCTTTCTGCTACTGATCGTGAGCTACATCATCATTGCGCCGGGAATCCAACGCTCTGAAGCTGTAATCTTCGGCGTCTTCTTCGGCATGCTGTTCCTTGGATTCAGCATAATGGGGCCGTTCGTCGTCCGCATTCTTGGCTACATCATGGCGTTCTTTGCCCGCAAGCCGGCAACGCTGCTGGCAGGTCGGCGAATCATCGACGATCCCCATTCTGTGTGGAGAATTGTCGGCGGCATCACGCTGACAGGATTCGTCGCCGGGTTTCTGATGATCATGATTCCGGCCAGCATCAACGCAAGAGGTGATGAGTTCCCATCAGTCGGGTCGTATGTGCTTGGTAGCGACCTGGACCGGGTGACCAGCGAAATTCAAACAGGCATTGATGAACACGGCATCCATGGCGTTCTGGAGGTGGCGGCCGACGAACCGATCCCGGACGACTCACTGGTCTGGTTGTCAGCGTTTGTCACGAGTGGAAACGAAGCCGAGGTCGACCAGCTTCGCACCATCTTCTCGAACACTGCCGGGCTATTCGTTCCAGGCTCTTCAGACGCCTACTCGTGGCAAAACAACAACGAGATGCGCGACATCCGGACGGCCAGCATGCTGGTGTTGACGGTTACCCTGGCGGTCGCCTCGGCATCGGCCATGATCAACGGTGTCACCGGAGTACTGGACCGGCGTCAGACGTTGACATCTCTCCGGCTTGCCGGTGCTCCGCTCAGCGTTCTTGACGGCGCACGCATCCGCGAGACACTTGTTCCGTTCATCCTGCTGGGCGGTGGCGCAGTAACTACCGGCATCTTCTGTGCCCTTCCGCTCTCCCTGCTTGCGCAAATGGATGTGCTGGAGCGAATAGACGAATACCAACGTTCGCTGGCACTGCTGCTGATTCCGCTTGCAGTGGCAGTGGTCGGGTTGGCGCTCGCCGAATTCGCCAGCAGGGCAACCCTGCGCTCAGCAACCGCCAATCCCACAGCGCACCGCATCCAGTAGTCTGGAGCAGTTTTCACAGGACGTGAACACACGTTTGCAATGCCTCAGCCTGTAACGCCTTGATGTTCAGACCGGAGCAGACCAGTTTATCTGTCATCCCTTCGACGTTGCTCAGGGCAGGCTCTGAGCTTGTCGAAGGATCTCGAGCCTCGGATCTCGACGTCGCCTGGAAAGATCCGAGGCTCGAGGTCCCTCGACTTCGCTCGGGATGACGGTGGGAGTGGGTCGGTGACGCATTGCAATGCGCCCCTACGATTTGAAAGCAAATTCCAAAGCAGTTTTTCTGCTACCCGGCCGGGGCAGTCTTCTCGGTTGCAGACTCGTTGATGAAGCGTTCGACATCATCCGGAGCAAACGTAGCGATGCGCTCCAGTGACAATCCATCCAGCTCAGGGACGGGCTTGCCGGCGATCAGGTCGGCAATCGCCCGTCCCACCGCCGGAGAGATGGCAAATCCGTGTCCTGAGAATCCGGCTGCGATCGTCAAACCTTCAATGCCAGGGGCGCGGCCAATGAACGGAATCTCGTCATAGCTGATCCCTTCCAGCCCACCCCACTTCCGGCCGACTGTCTGCAACCCAACCGCCGGCAGCAATCCAACCGCTGTGGCCCAGTTGCCTTCCTCACTTTCCTGACGCATGGTGTAGCCTCGCCGATCGGGTGTGGCGTCTCCAAGCCACCCGCCGCCCAGGAAGAACTCTCCACCTGGAAGCTGTTTGAGAGAGAGTTGCCGGCCGACTCCACCGATCACCGGTTTGAGAATGCCCGGTTCTGCCGGTGTTGAGAGCAGCATCTGGAGCACACGGGTGCGAATCGGCAGGCGGATGCCAATCGTTGCGGCGATGTCGTCACCCCATGCGCCGGCGGTCAACACCGTCTCTTCCGCATGGATCTCTTCACCGTCAGCCGTCCGCACGCCAATGACCCGGTCGCCATCCTGAATCAGCGAGACAACTTCGACGCCATTCCGGTAGGTTGCACCATGTCGCTGTGCTGCGGCTGCTGCAGCCTTTGTGGTGGCCGGCGGGTTGGCGTGGCCATCTTCCGGCGAATAGCTGCCGGCGACGACGTTGTCATTCAGGCCAGGCACGATCTCAAGCGCCTCGGCCCGGTCAACCAACCGTATGTCAGTCAGACCGTTCTCGTTCTGGATACGGACGAACTCGCGGATCGCCTCGGCACCTTCGTCTGACTCAGCCAGGCGGAGCTGACCATCACGCCGGTACTTCAGATCGGCACCAAGCTCCTCTTCGAGCGTATCCCAGCGGGCGATCGCCTCGATTGCCAGCGGAACCTCGGCAGCATGACGCCCCTGTCGACGAACTCCCCCGGCACTCGCCCAGGACGCTGCCGGCTCGACACCCGGCTCCGCTCGTTCGAGTACCAGAACCTTCCGCCCTTGCTTCGCGGCGTGGTATGCAGTGAACCCGCCCTGGACGCCACTACCAATAATCAAAACCTCAGTTGTGTTTGCGGACACTGTGTCCCCTTCCATGGTCGTCAACACTTTCGACATTCTAGGACAGGTATCATCGTTAGAGACGGCGACAACAGAGAATGGAGCAATTTCATGAACGATTTGACAACCCGCCAGGGCTTGCTGACGACGATCAACGATATGCGGTCATCGCTGAATGACTCCATCGACGCGGTCGACGAATCGAGAGCGCTGGAGCCGGGCACGTTCGCGATGTGGTCGTTCAAGGATCTGCTTGCCCATCTGACAGCCTGGCGAGAACTCACTGCCATTCGCCTCGAAGCAGCCAAGGCCGATGTCGACCCGGTAGCTCCATGGCCAGATGATGTTGCCGCGAATGACGATGTGGATGAAATCAATCTCTGGCTGTTCGAGCGCGACCGTGAGAAGTCGCTTGACCAGGTAGTTCAGGAAACCAATGCCAGTTTCGACCGTCTTGAACGTGCGCTAAACAACCTGTCGGAAGAAGAGCTCTTCACACACAGCATGTTCCACTGGCTCACCTGGACCACCGCCGGTGTCGGTCCGGCCCTGATCGGGGCAGCCCACGGTCATCAGGCCGAACACATGTCGGACATCGACCGCTGGCTTGCAGGGTCCTGAACGGAAGCTAGATCGTGCCATCCTCAGCCGGCTGGACGGGCTTGGTGGCGAAGATGAAGAAGAGCGAGCCGAGGCCGGCGGCGATTGCCAGAATCGTAAAACCTACCTGATAGTTGCCGAGACGGTCGGCGAAGACGCCGGCGATGATCGGGCCGCTCATCATGCCGAACATCGTGATCATTGAGGAGAATCCCGCGATCTTGCCGAACGATGCCCGGCCAAAATAGTCGGCACGAATCGCTTGCATCAGCGGGCCACGCATGCCCCAGGCAGTGCCATGGAGCACGGCGAACAGCAACACGGTCAATGTCGATGTACCCCAGGCGAGCACCAGCAGGCCAAAACAGTGGCCAAACATGGCTATCGTGCAGATCAGGCGTTTGTTGAACTTGTCCCCAAGGAATCCACCGACGATCTGGCCAACCATCGTGATGCCAGTCATCAACGAGACGAAGAGGGCCGCCTCACCCAGTGAATAGCCCATCCCCTCGTTCAGGTGCACCACGAGATGGACCATGACTGCCGAGACAACCAGCACTGCCAGCGAGTGGCCGAATCCGATAAACCAGAATGCGCGGGTTCGCATCGCCTGCCCGGCGCTGAAGTTTGCTCGCAGCACTACCCCGCCCGACGACGCGGCCAGCATTGCGTCTCGCTCAGCCACCTCTTGCGCGGTGTCACCATCCGGCAGCCATCCGTAGTCTTCGGGCCGGTGACGCATGATACGGGAGAGCGGCAAACCCACTGCGAGGATGATCACGCCAGACGCAAAGGACGTTGTTCGCCAGCCAAAGGTGACCAGCGACCAGGCAATGAGCGGAACCATCATGCCACCCAGGCTCATGCCGGCCTGGGTCAGACTGATCGCCGATGCTCGCCGGCGCTCGAACCAGTTGACGATGGTCGTCGTCAGAGACATGAACCCGCTGAGGCTTGCGCCGATCGCCATCACCACAAACGCCAGATAGAACGTTGTCAGTGAGTTGATCTGACTGAACGCCATGAACCCCAGGCCGAAGATGATGATTCCGATGGTGATAATTCTCTGCGGTCCCCACCGGTCGAGCATCCAGCCCTGGAGCGGTCCAAGCAGTCCACTCTCCACGCGTTGCAGCGAGAACGCCGCCGCGAGTGCAGCAGAACTCCAGCCGAATTCTTCGCGCAGGACCGGGATGTAGGTGCCATAGCCCTGCATCAGCAGTGCGTTTTGCAATAGTTGGATGAGGCCGGCCGCCCCGACGATGTACCAGCCATAGTAGAGGCTGCTGGTACGTGCTCGAACGCGTTGCAATGAGTTCAAACCGCTGTACTCAATCCGTTTCGGACTTGCGGACCCCGTGATCCTATCTCCGCATAGTAGCACCTCCCGCCGATATGGTCATATCCGGATAGCGGGTTGAAGACATTTCTCCGATGCGGTGGGATACTTCGCGGGTTGAATGCAACGCAGGAGAGGAAGCCGCAGATCAGTAACAGCGCCGTTCCGCAACCAGCCAAACAGGCGGGAACCGAACAGATCGAAGCCCGACACATTGCCTGGCTGCTGATTCTGGGTCTGACCTGGGGATCCTCCTACCTCTTCATCAAGGTACTGGTGGAAGCTGTTAGCCCGGCAGTGATGGTTGCCGCCCGGTTCGCCCTGGGTGCGGCAGTACTTGGCATCATCCTGGCGATACGCGGGGGCCGCCTGCCGAAGCCCGGCAGAATCTGGCTGCATCTGTCGGTCATGTCGCTGTTTGTAAACATCACGCCGTTTATGCTCATCGCCTGGGGATCTCGCCATACGGATTCTGCGATGGCGGCGGTGCTGAATGGCACAACTCCACTGTTCACCCTGATATTCGCAGCAGCTATCTTCCGGAGTGAGACGTTCTCGCCGGCCCGAATTGCTGGCGTGGCGCTTGGATTCGCAGGTGTCATTGCCCTGACTGACGGCGCATTCAGTGATCCGGGCAGCGCAACCGGTCTGGGTGAACTTGCCCTGCTGGTATCGAGTCTTTGCTACGGGTTCGGTTTCGCCTACGCCCGGCGTTTCATCAGCGGTGAACCGCTCGCCAATGTAACGGCCCAACTGATGATCGGCACGGTCGTGACCATTCCGATTGCACTTGCCACTGGCTGGATTCGTACCGAGCACCTGAATCCGGCAAACATCGGTGCGTGGATCATTCTCGGCATCTTCGGAACCGGCGTCGCCTATCTCTTCTACTACTCGTTGATCAGCCAGATTGGAGCGACCCGTGCCTCGCTTGTCACCTACATCACACCGGTTGTCGGTCTGATTCTGGGCTGGATCGTCCTCGGAGAAAATCTCGGTTGGGCCGGCGTTCTCGGCATGTTCCTGATCATCGCCGGCGTCGCCGTCAGCTACAGCCGGCGAACCGTCCGGGTGCGGCGCATCGGGTCTGCATAGCAGTCTGGTCCAACATCAACAGGTGAACACCGACCAACAGATATCGTTGCGAAGCCGTTGGTCGTCCAGGACGAGTTCGCGAATCTCCTCGGGTAGCTGATCACGCTGCCACTGGCATTCGAGTCTTCCGGCAACCTCGCGCTCGTCCTTCGGAGCCGCCTCGCGTACAGCTCTGATTGCGTATGCCGCCGCGCCAAGTTCGTGCGCGGAGACATGGGCGACGACAGCGGCCTGTCCCGCAGCAAATGCTGCATACCTTGGGGCCCCGCGCAGGTCTCTCGCCGCCGCCATCGCATGACCGCCCGCCGAGCGAGCCTGCATCATCTTTACCTCGCCTCGCACCCAGGCACGCGCATGCTCAATTGCCTGACGCGGACGTGGATCGCCGGGCTGTATGCTTTCGAACATGACAAGTACATGTTCTGCACAAGTGGCCGCCCAAAGCGCAAGGAGATGGTGGTCTGCATCGGTGAGCGTCCCACCTCGCCGGATCGTGATGAATCGAGGGTCCCGAACTTTCGGAAGGATCACGATCCGCTCCCTGTTACTCTTCCAGGTCAAACATCCGATACTTCTGATGCCGCCATTCCTGCACGAACCTAGTGCGCATGTGCCGGCGGTTTGTCCCCAAGATTGGCAGTACCGGATTCGACCATACTCGCCAGGTCCGCTTCACTGACGCCAACCTCGGCCAATATTTCGGCCGTGTGTTCGCCGAGCAACGGCGGTGTCCGGTGGATGTCGCCGGGGGTATCGCTCAATTTCACCGGCAGACCTAGCAAGCGAACTGTCCCCATCGTCGGGTGCTCTCGCTCAACGACCATCTCACGATGCAACGTCTGCGGGTGATCCAGCACTTGGTCGACTCCATAGATCGGTCCACAAGGGATGCCCGCCTCGTTGAACAGCACTTCCCACTCGTCGGCGGTCTTTGACTGCAACTTCTCGCTGATCAGGTCGGCAAGCACCAGCCGATTCTCATGCCGACCACCGTTGGTAGTGAAGCGCTCGTCTTCCAGCAACTCATCAGCACCGATCAACCGGCAAAGCTGCGGCCAGCGCTTCTCACCTGCTCCGCCGATTGTCAGGTAACCATCGCTCGCCCGGAAGACGCCGTACGGTGCATTGATCGGATGGTGGTTGCCAGCCGGTGGTGGTGCTCCAGCACCGTTCAGGTAACGCACACCCTGGAACGCCAGCATCCCGACCATGCTCTCCAGCAGCGAGGTCGTCACCTGCTGGCCACGGCCGGTGCGTTCTCGTGCTTGCAAAGCCGCCAGGACACCATACGCTCCAAACAGACCGGTCAACAGGTCGGCAATCGGAATGCCCGACCGGACCGGCTCGCCACCTTCAAACCCGGTGATCGCCATCAGCCCGGCAAAGCCCTGGACAATCTGGTCCAGTCCCGGCCGGTTGGCATAGGGTCCATCCGGTCCAAATCCGGAAATGGCCAGGTAGATGATCCCCGGATTGCGGGCCGACATCTCGTCATACCCCAGGTTCATGACTTCCATCACCCCAGGTCGGAAGTTCTCGACCACAACATCGGCAGACTCAATGATCTTCGCGATCGCTGCCTGACCTTCAGGAGTCTTGAAATCAACGGCGACTGAACGCTTGTTGCGATTGGCCGACAGGAAAAAGGCGCTCTCTCCGTCGAAGAACGGTGGTCCGGCACTGCGGCCATGGTCACCTTCGTGCGGGTTCTCGATCTTGATGACGTCGGCTCCAAGATCGCCCAGCCACATCGCAGCGGTCGGCCCGGCAAGGTGGCGACCAAAGTCGATCACGCGCACGCCGCTAAGCGGCATCTGCTGTTCGTCGCTCATATCTAGCGTCCCTTCCAGACTGGCTTGCGCTTCTCCAGAAAGGCCGAGACGCCCTCTTTGAAGTCCTCGCTCATATAGGCCCGGAGCAAGAGTTCCTCGTTCTTCGGTGGAATCGTGTGTTCCTGGACGTAGCGTACCGACTCCTTGCAGACCTGGATCGTAATGGGTGCATTGGCAGCGATCTTCTCAGCCACTTCCTGGACATGCTCCCGCAACCGTTCCGGTTCGACAATCTCGTTGGCCATGCCGATGCCCAGCATCTCGTTGGCATCGAACATCCGCGCCAGATAGATCATCTCCTTGGTCCGGGCCGGCCCGATCAGGTTCACGGCTCTGGCATAACCGTTCGAGCTAAGGGTGTTCCCCAGTGTCCGTGAGATCGGCACACCGAACTTGGCGTTCGGCGCAACAAACCGCAGATCGCAGGCCATCGCCAGGGCAGCTCCACCACCGACAGCGTAGCCCTGGATCATGGCAATGGTCGGGCGCTTCACCGTTTCCAGCCGGCTAACGACACGGTCAATTCGTGCTTCATAGTCGATCGCGTGTTCCGGATCGGTGAAGGTCTTGAACTGATTGATGTCGGTGCCGGCGACAAACGCTTTGTCTCCTGCGCCGGTCAGCACCAGAACACGGATCTCCGGATCCTGCTCGATTTCGTCACAGACCCGGACGATCTCCTCGTACATTGCAAAGGTCATGGCGTTGCGCTGTTCCGGCCGGTTGAATGTCAACCAGGCAACCGGGCCATGCCGTTCAAAGATCGTGTCCTGTGTTGGTGTTTCGCTCATCTACCCCTCGTTTTCCTGGAATCGGAACGGTCAAGAACGGTAGCCGGACGACCACCTGACGGGCATCATAAATCGAAGCCGTCAACGTGGCAATGTGCCCGGACGCACCAATTGGGCAATTCTTCGGATGTGCCGGAGCAGCATGAAACCTATGCTGAATTCACTGCCGGAGTCTGCAAGCATCAAATTCAGGACAGGAGATGTTGGAAATGACCAGCACCAGCACCGCCGCACCTGCGAAGCAACTTGTCGAGGTCGGTCCGCTCGCGTCGATCGAAAGCCCTACCGTCGTTTCGGGAGGAAAGCATGGCATAGCGGTCTTTATCAGCGATGGCAAACTGCATGCCGTCGACAACCGCTGCCCGCATATGGGCTTCCCGCTCGACAAGGGCACGATTCGTGACGGCATCCTTACCTGTCACTGGCACCACGCCCGGTTCGACCTTGAGAGCGGTGGAACGTTCGATCCTTTCGCCGATGACGTAAAGATTTATCCGACCGAAGTTCAGGACGGCATTGTTTATGTCGATATTGCGCCCCGCTATGAAGATGTCGAAACCCGCTGGAAGGGCCGGTTGCGAGACGGGCTGG
>CAZRNC010000045.1:0-12644 GCA_964601285.1 uncultured Thermomicrobiales bacterium
CATCGTACAGCCGGGCGGTAATCTCACGGTCGGCCGGATCGTTGGACGACAGGTTTGCATCGAGCAGATAGAGGGCCAGCCTGCCAACCTGAGCACGCCAGACCTGGGCGCTGACGGTTCGGCCAGGAAAGGGAACGGAAACTACCAGAGGTTCGCCAGCGTCATCCCGTTCCAGGGTGAGTGGCAGGTCGCCAAAATCGTTGCGAACCGGAAGCTCCTGCTGCCGGCCGTTGGCATCCAGCGACTGGCGGAAATAGCCATGCTGATAGGCCAGCCCGATGCCGACCAACGGTACATTCAGATCGCTGGCGGATTTGAGATGGTCGCCGGCCAGCACTCCGAGGCCTCCGGCAAAAATCGCCAGACACTCGGTAACGCCAAACTCGGCCGAGAAATAGGCAATCGGCCCTTCCGGAGCGAATCCTTCACGAGTTTGAAACCAGGTCTGGTCATCGCCCATGTACTGATCCAGATCGCCGGCGGCATGCTCCAGGTCGGAAATAAAGTCGGAGTTCGCAGCAGCGGCTTCCAGTCTGTCCTGATCGAGTAGCCCGAGCATGGCAACCGGGTTGTGATTGGTCGTTTCCCAGAGGTCCCCGTCCAGTTTGCGGAACAGGGCAATTGCTTCGTGGTTCCAGCTCCAGCGCAGGTTGTAGGCAAGATCGTGAAGTCGCTCCAGTGCTGGTGGAAGGTTGGGGACCACAGTGAATGTCTGAACCGGTTTCATGTCGGCTCTATACCTTTCCTGTGGCGGCGTGCCACGGGTTCGTAAACGAATGCAGAGTGACCGTACACAGTGCGCCGGTCCATCCCCTAGCGTACCAAAGCGCAGGAAGGTCTATGGATACAGGATTCCTGCGCTATTCCTGCAGTGCGTCGATCCGCGCCGCCATGATGAAGTCGTTCTGGTGCAAGCCGTTGATGGCGTGCGTCCAGAGCGTCACCGTCACCTTGCCCCACGCTGTCAGAATGGTTGGATGGTGCCCCTCTTCCTCGGCGATGTCGGCAACCTGGTTGGTGAATGCCACCGCTTGTTTGAAGTCCTTGAACCTGAACGTCCGTTTGATTCGCTTGACTGCATTACGCTCGGCAAGACTCCACTCCGGAATCTCCGGCAACAGGGCTTCGACCTCGTCATCGGTCAGATGCTGGGCGGTTCCGCTACAGGGTACACAGGTCATTTCGCGAAGTGCTGACATGGTCGTCCTCCGTTTCTGTTCCTTATTCAACGCTAACACGATCTCCTTGCCGGATCGTAACCGGGCGGACTACGATCTTCCGAATCGTGAACATGAAAACAGTGGAGAAGAGGCGACGGGATGGCTGACAAGAAGGCGATGCTCCTGCAAGCAGTCGAAGATTGCCGGCAGGAGATGACCGAGGCGTTGCAGCGCTGGGTGCGGATCGCGACGGTCAACCCGCCTGGAGAGCGGTATGAAGAGTTCATCAGCGAGTTTGACGGCTGGTTGGCTGGACTCGGCTACCAGACCGAAATCCACCGTGTCCCGGAAGAACGACTGGCTGAACTCTCCCCGCTTGGCCACGGCAGCCCCCGTCCGAACCTTGTCGCCCGGATGGATGGCCCGGCCGGCGACGGTATGCGTGTGCATCTGAATGGGCACTACGACGTGGTGCCGGCGGCTAACGATTGGACAGTCGACCCATGGGGCGGTGATCTGATCGATGGCGATGTCTATGGGCGCGGTTCTTCAGATATGAAGGGCGGGCTGGTTGCCCAGGTGTTCGCTGTCGAAGCGTTGCGACGGGCCGGTATCCCCTGGAGTGGACAGATTACCCACAGCATCGTGGCCGACGAGGAGACGGTTGGCAACATGAACGCCGGGACCGGTTTTCTCGTTGAGCAGGGTGTCATTAGTCAAGAGAACACTGACGCGGTGATCATTACCGAGCCGTTCGGGCTGGATGGCATCGGCGTTGGTCACAAGGGCGCAATCTGGGGTGAGTTTGTCTTCAAAGGAAAGCAGACCCACGGCAGCACACCCCATCTCGGTGTGAATGCCGTTGAGTTGCTGGCTCGCTTCCTGGCGCGGGTGGAGACGGAGCTTCAGCCTGAATTGCGGACCCGCGAAGTGGTCGGTGTGCCGGTGACTCCACCGGAAGCGGTGCAGTCAACCATGTCGTTCGACACGATCTCTGGCGGTGTTGCCACCAACGTCGTACCCGACCGCTGTTCGGTGACCTTCAACCGGCGCTTTGTGACCTCGGAGACGCTGGATGGTGTCCGGGCGGAACTGCTCTCGATCCTTGATGAGATGCAGGGCGAGGATCCACGGGTCAACTATGAGTACCGTGAGACCTACGCGACCGAACCGACGCTGGTTGGTGACGATCAGCCGCTGGTGCAGATTGCCAGTCGGGCGATCGCTGAGATGGGCCGTACCCCGCGGATGACGATCTCCGCTGGCAGTCACGACCAGCGCTTCATCGTCCGCAACGCCGGCATCTCCAACGCCATCCTCTACGGCCCCGGCCCGACCAACATGTCCCACGAGCCGGACGAGCATCTCTCGGTTGATGACCTGGTCGAGGGTACGAAGACCTTGGCGTTGATGCTCTACGAGATGCTAGTGGATGAAATCGTCGAGGACGATAATCTCTAATTCCCGGATGGTTTGCAGCCGCTTGTCGTTGGTCACGAACGCCGTCGCGCCGGCGTGGAGGCAGGCTCCAATCTGGAGGGCGTCTGGTGCACGGGTGCCATATTTGGCCCGCAAGCCCGCAGCCGCTCGAGCCGCCGGAGCGTCGATGTCTGCGACGAACAGGTTGGGCATCTGCCGGATGGTAGATGCGTGGAAGAAAGCAGTACGCGGATTTCCCGACTTCAATGGCCCTACAGCGACCTCCATTAAGGTTACTGCAGACGTTACCCCTCTCGTTGAGCCAGTGGTGATCTGCGAAATTGTGGCATGCGCAAGCCCCCCGTATCTCAGCGAGGCTTCCAAAAAATAGATAAAGATAGAGGTATCAATGCCAACAATTTTGTAGGGAGCCAGCCGGGATGCTATTGATTCCATGAGTCTCGTTCGTTGTTGATGTACTCGTCAGTGTTAATACCTTCCCATACCTCCTTGTACAGCCCATACATAAAATCAGCGTAATTTTCCGGCTCCTTGAACAGGATCATATGGTGCTCGCTGATATCGACAATCAACTTGTCACCTGGCTTGATTCCGAGCTTTTCCCGAGCTTCTGCCGGGATAACAATCTGGTTCTTGCTACTAACGGTAACCTTGGGGCCCTTTTGATTTTCCGTTTTCATTGCACTACTCCGTAGATTGCTGTTTGTACTTGAAGTCGTCCTCCGACTCCGATTCCCTGGATACCACCATGGAATATTCGCGAAGCTCAACATGCAACGTGTCACCCGGTTTGATGCCGAGTTTCTCGCGTATTTCGGCTGGTAAGACGAACCGGTTGTTGCTGTTTACCTTTATCTTGGGGGCCATCGCTACCTCGTTCTGCATATTGGCGACCATGGCTGGTAAGTAGTTTGCCACTTTCGCTTTACAGGTTCAAATACTGCCCGGTCGACTAGAATCAGCGCAGAAATGGCGCCGACTATGAACAGGAGCAACCATGACCACAGGCAGGCAGCTGGTATCCACCGGGACGATCTGGGAGGAGCGGGTTGGCTATTCACGGGCGGTGCGGGTGGATCGCTTTGTGGCGGTCTCCGGCACGACGGCGGCCGATGAGAACAGCAACACCGTCGGTTTGAATGATCCCGCAGTCCAGACCGACTACATCATCCGGAAGATCGAAAAGGCGCTGATCGAGGTTGGTTCGTCACTGGCCGACGTGAGCCGTTTGACCATTTATGTCACTCGCATCGAAGATTGGCCGGCTGTTGGCGAGGCCCTGGGCGCGCACTTCCGGGATATCCGTCCAGCATCGACGCTGCTGGAGGTCAGCCGGCTAGTGTCGGATGAACTGCTGGTCGAGATCTCGGCTGACGCCATCATTCCGCTGGAGCCGGCCGGGTGAAGTTCAGCATCCGGTTGAACAATGACCTGCCGGTGCAGGAGTATGTCCGGATGGCGGCGGTCGCCGAACAGGCAGGGTTTGACCAGTTCTGGGTAAGCCACGACCTCTTCTGGCGCAACTCGACTGTCATCCTGACGGCGGTTGCCCTGGCGACCGAACGGATCAGGATCGGCACCTGCATTCTGAACCCCTACTCGCTGCATCCGTCCGAGATCGCCATGATCGCTGCCACGCTCGATGAAGTGAGCAATGGACGATTCAACCTTGGTATCTCCGCAGGCGCCGAAGAGTTCATGCAGTGGGTTGGCATCCCTTATGACAAACCGTGGACGACTACTCGCGATGCCCTGCAAAACATCCAGGCAGTGTTGCGTGGTGACCCGGCACCGGGTTGGACGCCGGAAGCGCATCTTCGGTTTGGTCATCTCGATCGGCACATCCCGATCTATCTCGGCGCGACCAGCCCGAGGATGTTGGGGCTGGCCGGCGAGATGGCCGATGGCGTCTTGCCGCTGCTCTTCCCGCCTGAGCACTTTGCGACCGTCCAACCGCTGGTAGCCGCAGGTGCCGAACGTGCGGGACGGTCCATGGATGCGGTTGATCTGGCTGCCTGCATCTGGTGTTCGATCTCCGATGACCGGGAGGCTGCCGAGGAGGTGCTGCGCGACAAGATCGCCTATTACATTCATGCACTCAGTGGCTATCTCCGGGAACGGCTCGGGCTGGAGGATGCTGAGCTGGCAGCGATTGAGCACGCGATGATGACTGAACGCAACCCGGAGAAGGCCCGCGCCCTGGTGACGCCGGAAATGCTGCGGATCGGCATCGTTGGCACACCATCTCAATTGATCGAACGGCTGGAGGGCTTGGTTGCGATGGGCGTTGACCATCTCAGTTTCGGTCCGCCGCTCGGTCCGGACCCACTGGCAGCCATCGAAGCGATCGGCCGCGAGGTGATTCCCCACTTCCGGGGGTAGCCTGTTGTGAAGTTGCAACATTGCTCCGGGCTGCGTTGCGACTGTGAGATGGGCCGGAGCCTATCTTGCAGGCAGGCGACAGGATGTATGCAACGGAGGTCCAGCATGCTGCCCGAGAAGACACACAGCCGATTGTTTCTACCTGCCTATGGATTGCTTGCCGGCACTGGCATCGGCATCATCGCCGGCATCTTCCTGAATGAGATCGCGCTTGGCACGGCGCTTGGCTCTGCTGCCGGGTTGGTCGTTGGCGCGGTGGCCGATCTGCTGGCAAATCACCGGCGCTAGGTAGCTACCTAGCGAAACCTGATCTCGTTGCGCTGAATCCAGCGCACTTCAACCCTGGTATCCGGTCCAAGATGTTCAACGATTTCGGTGGTCATCGCAGCCGTTCCAGCAGGTTCGCGCGGGCCAATGATGTCAACCTTGACCACGTTCCCGTCGATAATGATCTCGGAGACATCGAAACCTTCATCCCAGAGATCAAGCCAGTTTCCGACTGCCTGTTCAACGTGGTTCCGGTCGCGGGATTCCTGGATCAGGTTGGAGGAGTGGATGGCTAGTGGGACGGCAATCAGGATCGTAATGATGGCAGTGACGATGAATCCTCGCCGGATCTGGTCACGTTTCCTGTCGAGCACCTTGGTAGGTGTAAAACCCATGAACAGCAGCATGCCGCCCGCAGCCAGAATAATCGCCACCAGGTTGGTGATGAATAGCCCGAACGCGCTGAACGCCAGGTCATGATGACCGGATGAGATGGCGATGCCGGTGGCCGCAAGCGGGGGCACAAGCGACACAGCAACTGCCGCGCCCGGTAACGTCGAGTGGTCGCGGCGGATCATGGCATAGGCGCTGGCGGCACCAGCGAGGAGCGCGATAATCAGGTCATAGAGCGTGGGATTCGTCATCGACAGCACGGTGTCTGGCAGAACTGCCCGATCCGGAGAAATCACGCCGATGAACCAGGATAGGCCGACCGTCCAGAGTGCGCCGAAGCCAACCAGCGCCAATGTGCGTAGCAGTTGCTTCGTCCAGCCAAGCACCAGTGCCGCCGATGCGGCCTGAATTGGCGTCATCAACGGAGAGAGCAGCATCGCACCGAGCACCACGATGATCTGGTTTGCCAGCAGTCCGACTGACGCAAGGGAAACAGCAAAGCTCAGCAATACGACAAACCGGACCCGGTATGGCTTCCGACGTCGACCTGCAAAGAAGAGTTGGTTCAGCACTTCGCGCCTGGTGGCGGCCGAGATACCGGAGCGTTTGAACTGATCCAGAAATGATCTGATCGGTGAGCTCATATCCCTGCTCCTGACGTTCACCTCAACCGGGTAGCAGAAGACCTCGCCAATGCGAGGCCTTCCCGGAACCTGAATCTTGCGGGAGATCGAACCTACTCGACCTCGACAATCACCTCAATCTCGACGGTGATCTGGTTTGGCAGCGAGCCCATGCCGACTGCTGATCGGGCGTGCCGTCCCTGGTCGCCGAAGACCTCGACGAAGAGGTCCGAGCAGCCATTGATGACAGCGGGCTGCTGGCCGAAGTCCGGCGCACCATTGACCATGCCCAGCACCTTGACGACCTGCTTGACCCGGTCGAGGCTGCCAAGCTCCTGCTTCATGACTGCGATCAGCGTCAGGCCAACCGAGCGAGCATGCTTGTAGGCATCCTCGACGCTGACATCTGTGCCGACCTTGCCGGTGAAGCTTGATCCGTCATCGCTGAACGGTCCCTTCCCGGCGAGATAGAGCAAGTTGCCGGTCTGGACGGCGTGGACATAGTTGCCGGCCGGCGACGGAACCGGTGGCAAAGTGAGCCCCAACTCCTGCAGGCGTGCTTCGTGACTCATGCATTCCCCTTCCATTATCGGATATTCACGCGATGTCTCTGGCGCATGATAATACGAAACCGGCGGCTATGCCCGGCAGATAACTTCCACTTCGTTGCCTTCGGGATCATCAACATAGAGCGTTCGCGATGGAATTAGCGGATGCACGCCACCTCGAACCTCAATCCCACGCTTGCGGAGATCGCTATCGAGTTTGTCGAAGGTGTCCGGAGTTACCTCGAACGCCAGGTGGTGGAGCGACCGTGGCCGGGTGAAATCCTCACTGCCAGGCGGCAGTGGGACCAACACGATCATCTGGGGAACCCGGCCGTCTTCGCCGGCAACCTTCAGGAACACCGGTCCCGGGTCCGATGGTTTTCCCATGAACTCCAGCCCGAACACCTCTTCATAGAACGTTCGGGTTGTAGCCTGATCCCGGCAGTTCAACACGATCTCGACGATTCCCTGCACGATATTCATCATCGTTCCTTTCCTTCATCTGTATCCCCGGCAAGTGTCGCACGTAGGCGTTGGGCGGCCGGGGAGAGGAATCCCTCGCGCCGGTGAATGAGCATGACAGGCGCTGCCGCCTGGAGGGCAGGGATATCCAGCACTGCCAGTGTCCCCAATCGCACCTCTTCATCGATACTGCTGACCGGCAGCAATCCGATCCCGAACCCGGCCTCGATCATGCGCTTTTGGGCGGTAAGGCTGTCGATCGCGATCAGTTCATGCTCTTCCAGTCCGGCAGCCGCCAGGGTTCGTCTGAGCACCGACGTAAAAGGCTCTCCGGACGACCCCGAGCCGGACGGGAAGCTGACCCAGACGGCATCGCGAAGCCGGTTGATATCGGATGTGCCGGCCAGTTCCGAATCGCCGGCACAGACGACCACAAGGTCTTCATCATGTACATGGGTCGAGACGATGGCACTCGATCGATCGCTGAAATAGCGGAGTCCCAGCATCACGTCGCCCCGTTGCACCATGTCGCTCACCTCGGCGCTGCGGGCGGTGCGTAGCTGCAAGTGCACATCCGGATGAGTGGTACGAAACTGACGCAGTGTTGTGGCGAGTTCGGTACTGGCTAATGTGCCAACCAGTGCCAGGGAGATCGTTCCCCGGTCGCCACTGGCCAGGGCGTTGACCGCTGCCATTCCGTCCTGCACGGCAGCGAGGGTCCTGCTTGCATGTGGCAGGAATGCTTCCCCGGCGGCGGTGAGCCGTGCGCCGCTGTGGACCCGTTCGAAGAGCGGCATTCCGAGTTCATGCTCAATCAGGTCGATTCGCCGGCTGACGGCTGGCTGGGAGATGCCAAGCTCGCCGGCAGCACGGGTAAAACTGCCGGTACGGGCGATGGTGACGAACGCTTCGATCTCAATCATTTCCATGCTCATCAGTCTAGCTGATGGCATCGCGAAGTTCTATCTATTGGACGTATGGCTATGCTCCCGATAGAGTGAGTGGAGAGGAGGATCACCGTGAACGAACCTGGCAACCCGTTGGAAGCTGTGACACATCCTGATCCGTATCCATACTATTCCCGGCTGGCAGCAGCGCGGCCGTTCGATGTCGATCACGACCTGGGAGTCTGGGTCGCTGCGAGCCATGCTGCCGTCAAGGCAACGCTGGCATCGCCGCTCGTCCGGGTGCGGCCGGCGTCCGAACCTGTCCCGGTTGGACTGGTCGGCAGCCCGGCAGGTGATGTGTTCAGCCGGCTCATTCGGATGAACGATGGCCCGTTTCATGCTGCAGTCAAGCCGGTGGTGACGAGCGCACTGGATGCCCTGTCCGGCGAGAAGCTGGACGTGATTGCTCGTCGTCAGGCAGGTCGAGTGCTGTTGGACGACCCGACAGCGTTCGCCTTCGCCTACCCTGCTGCAGTGCTTGGCGAGTGGCTCGGGCTGGATGACGCCACGTTGGACGCCATGACCGTTTGGGTGCATGATTTTGCTCGTGCGATAGCGCCGGCGACCACCCCTGAGCAGATGGCTCGGGGAGGCAGCGCTGCCGGAAACCTCGTCGCGAAGCTTGGCGCTGGTAGGCCATTGCCCTTTGGGGGTGTTGACCAGGACGTTGCCACGGCGAACGCCATCGGCTTCCTGTTCCAGGCATATGATGCAACAGCAGGATTGATTGGCAATACACTGCTTGCACTGGGTGGAGTTGGCCCGGCAGCCGGGTCGGCAACTCCCCTTCCGGACCTCGTTCGCCAGGTATCGCGGCTCGATCCGTCGATTCAGAATACGCGCAGGTATGTTTTCGAGGATGGTGAGATTGCCGGCCGGCGGGTGCGTGCTGGAGACACGATATTGGTGGCGCTTGCCGCAGCCAATCACGACCCTGCTGCGGACGATGAGAAATTCAACCAGAGTTTTGGCTCCGGTCCGCACGCCTGCCCGGGCCAGCGAATTGCGCTGGCCATTGCCACAGTCGGCGTTGAGGCGCTATTGAACGCTGGCGTCGACCCTGCGGCGCTGGTTGATCGCTATCGTTACCTTCCGTCTGCCAATGCCAGGATTCCAGTGTTTGATCGAGAGGAACAACCAGCATGATTGCCGTCATCTTCGAAGTCTGGCCGGCAGAGGGCGAGATGGGCCATTATCTTGATATTGCCGCGGAACTACGGCCATTGCTCGACGAGATCGACGGGTTCATTTCTATCGAGCGGTTCGAGAGCCTGACAGAACCGGGGAAGGTCCTTTCGCTTTCGTTCTGGCGTGACGAGACGGCCCTCGAAACCTGGCGTCAACTCGAAACGCATCGATCGGCTCAGAGGTTGGGTCGCTCGTCGGTCTTCCGCGACTACCGGTTGCGTGTGGCCAGCGTGATCCGTGATTATGGAATGGCAGACCGCGAGCAGGCACCACAGGATAGCCGAGCGATCCATGGCTAGTCCGGATTCTCGGGGGCTTCCTCAATCGGCGTTACTGCTCCTGCGAATGCGTGAGATTCTGCTCAACGGCAAAGCGCGTTGCTGATGCACGTGAGGAGACTCCCAGCTTCGTATAGATTGAGGTGAGGTGTGAGGTGACCGTGCGGCGTGAGATATACAGTTGCTCTGCCACTTCTGCATCGGTCAAACCAGTAGCGACGAGCTGCAAGACTTCGACCTCGCGCGGGGTTAGACCTGCCGGGTAGCGTGCACGACTCCGATGTCCCTGCAACACATTCCGGCACGCTGTGATCGAGCCAAGGACCGGCAAGGCGTTGAGCGATGTGCAGATTGACTCTGCCTCGTCCAACATGGCCAACCCCTGGCCAGTGTTTCCAGTTTTCTCAAACAACACGGCCATTTCAACGAGCGTCAGCGCGCGTTCATAGGGTGCTGTGCAGGTATCGGTGATAGCCAATGCTGCTCCAAGATAAACTTCCGCGCTGGTAAATTGCCCATTCATTACGTCAAGCGTTCCGAGAAACCGCTGTGCTTGTGCCATTACCAGTGGACGAGGCGGCTCCGAAGCAATGCTGAGAGCGGTCGTTGCGCAATCCCGAGCTGACTCAGGGTTGTCGTTAAGAAGGTGGAACCTGGCCCACAGGAGACCCGCCTCAGCAGTTCGTGCCGATGCCCCGCTCCAGACCACCCAGCGATCGTAGGCCTCGAGCCAGGCACGGGCTTCCTCAAGATCGCCGGCGTCAAGTTTCATGTCGATTGCCAGACGATGCAGAGGCTCATACAAATTGGCGAAAGAGCTACCCGGCTCTGTTTCATGGCCCTGTGGAAACGCATACTGGACAAGCTCCCACGCCAATTCATGGTCTCCCTGGTAATAGGCCACAGCGGCGTATTCGTGATCGGAGAAAACACGATTGCGCAACGAGCTGCGTACACCTGGTTGCCCGGCAATGTTCAGGACATCGTTCCATCGTCCTTCTGCAAGCAGGGAAGCGATGGGTGTGATGAGGATGGGGACAGGAGGGAAGAGCATCTCGCGTGCACGACGCTCCCAATCACTTGACTGGACGATCAGATCTTCGCGCTCCTCTGCCCGTTCTGGCCAGTACGACAACCAGACATGGCGGAGTTCATTGATGGCGCTGACATAGAGCATGAGGTGGTGATCGATGGAGTGGAAGGCATCGCGCGCGGATGAAAACGCGTGCAACGCTTTCAGATGTTGACCGGTTTCGCAGTATGCGAGACCCAATCCAAACATCGCGTCGCCAAACCCTCCTGCATCGAGCGCACTCTCGGGGATGGCAACAAAGGGCTCGCCAATAGCAAGCGCGTCGCGAAAGCGTCCGACGAATGCAAACCACAACGTCATCTTGCCCCGCCGCGGATTTGATCCCCTGGCAGCGTGTCTGGCGCTATGGGCGTCCTGCTGGTGCTCAACGGGGGAAGCGCATCGGCTACCCAACTCTCGTCTCTGATCCCAACTTTGTCCCAATCGCTCTCGGTGAGGTCGTCCAGCCTGACGATGCCCGCTTCCATGTCGGCGATGCCAAATCGGGAGTTGCCTGCAAGGGCGCGGGGTAGGCCCCTGTCGAACAGGGCGTACGCTGCGAGCACCCTGTCTCCTTCTGCAAGGGCCAGCCGTTCGGCCTCAAGCATGTACTCGATGCTCTGTAACGGGGTGTTGTAGCGAAGTTGCCGGGCAATGCGATAGAGCAGCCAACCGCGTTCGGCAAGGTCACCTTGAGCGGCGACCTGGAACGTCAGCGCATCCTGAAAGCGATCGGCGGCGATGGACCATGCATATGAGCGTTGTGCCCGATCACCGGCGCGTACAAGCCACTCAACTGCGCGCTGGTCACCAGATTGCTGGAAGTGATGCGCAATCATGTCGGGGTCGGAACCCGCGATGGCGGTGAGCGTCTCGGCAATTCTCAGGTGCATCGCGCGGCGACGCGGCAGGACCAGTCCGTCATACAGTGCTTCACGCACGAGCGCGTGGGTGAAGCGGAGGCTGTGGCGGTCCGGCGTCTCTTCAAGGATATGACGTTCGATGCCACGCTCTACCGTTGATGCAAGCTGTTCATCTGTGGATTCGCTGGTGATATTCCAGATATCGAGCGGAATCATCTGACCGATGACCGCTGCGATTTCCAATAGTCTGCGGTCGGTTTCACCAAGTTTCGCCAGGCGCTGGTCGACGACCTGTCGAACGAGCGGTGGCATATGCACCAGATCCGGGTCGCCAAGTATCCAACCTGACCTGTGCCGGGTGAGTAAACCGTCGTCCTCGAGTGTTCGCAGCAGCTCACCTGCAAAAAACGGGTTACCCTCCGAATGCGCCATCAAATAGTCAACAAGACGCGCTTCATCTTCACTTGTGTTCAATATGTACCGGCTTCGTACGAGTTCCAGAAGTGCGCCGGCTTCTAACCGCTGGAGATTGACACGCTGAGCGCGAGCCTCCCGGACGAGAATCGGCATGAGTTGATAGAGCGGATGCCGGCGTGTGATCTCATCGTCGCGGTAGGTGACGATGAGGAGCAGGGAAAGCGTGCTCACTTGTCGGGCAAGATAGCGTAGCAAGTCGAGACTGGCCACATCTGCCCAGTGCAAATCTTCCAGAATCACGACCAGTGGCTGGTCTTCCATCAGTGCCATGAAAAACGTGCGCACCTCTTCGAAATGAGGAGGTTGACCGCCAGTTGCCGTGTTGGTCAGATTGCCGCTTGACAGGGTTGGAACTGATGGCAGGGTTGCTGCCGGCCGGCACGATTCGAAAATTTCGGCCCATGGTCCATATGGTGGTGTTGTGGACAGGTCGTAGCAATTACCCCTGAGGATGGGTATCCCCGCGTTCGATGCGTGGAGTGCGAGCGTGTCGACGAGGGTCGTCTTGCCAATACCGGCTTCACCACCAATGAAGACCAGACTC
>CAZRNC010000046.1:0-5078 GCA_964601285.1 uncultured Thermomicrobiales bacterium
CCTTTTCGAGGACCGTGTCTGGAATCCCGATCTTGCCGACATCGTGCAGGAGGGCCGCAAGCTCGATACTATCCACCAGCTCCGGTTCAAGTCCCATCTCGGTGGCGATAGCCCGGGCGTAGCCGGAGACGTTTCGTGAATGGTTCTGGGTCCCCGGGTCCTTTGCTTCCACTGCTGCCGCGAGACTCTCGATCGATGCTCGTAGCAGGTCGCGCGTTCGTTCAAACTGTCGAGCATTCTGAATTGCAATGGCAGATGTAGCGCTCAGTGCCAGCAGCAGTGCCGCTTCCCGTTCAGCCCACGTTCGTTGCTCCGTGGCGTACACGCCGATGATACCGACCGGTTGTTGTTCGTGATCGATGAGTGGAACAATGATCGCCGAGGTTGCCAGCTTAAGTATCGGTGCGTTCGGGTCTATCCGGGGCCAGTCGTTCATCATATCGTTAAGAATGTGCGGTTCCCCGGATGTGAAAACCTGTTCGAGCAACGTACCGGCAATCGGGATGGTATCGGGCATTCCGCCCTTCACCGATCCGATCTGGGAGTGGATGATCACTTCGCCATTTGAAACCATGCCGATAGCGCCGCCATCTGCCTGGACAAGGTTCACCGCTGACTCAACGATCGCATCAAGGCTCTGCACAAGGTCAAGTGGTTCAGAGACTCTCGCACCGAGCCGCTGAAGCTCTCCAAGGTCACGGGTGTGGCGAAGACGTTCCGCGTACGCCAGCGCATTCAACATAGAAGTTGCCAACATTGCACCAACCTGCTCGGCAAACGCAACGTCGACATCCACCATCTCCGAACGCTCCGTATACCCGGAAAAGATGAATCCTGAGATCGAGTCGTTCACCAGGAAGGGATAGATTGCTCCTGCCTCGAACTGCTTCCATGGTTCTACTTGGAAAGTTGGATAGTCGTCTGTGTTCGATTCATGGATGGCGATAGTCCGCATCTGAAGAAGTGCTTTGTTGGTGAGCGAATCCGCACGTATCGTGTTGCCAATCGGAGGTACCTTGCGGACGACGGTCCGGAACCGTTCAGAACGGCGGAGGGTTTGGTGGAGTTTCCGATCGACGAGGACAACCAGCACAGTATCAGCTGAACCAGCATCAAAGAGTGTATCCGCGGCTATCTTCAGCAATTCGTCCGGATCGTGCGTGTTGTTGAACTGTACGGCGGCCTCCCGCAATGCAGACTCCTGGCGAGTTTGCATTGCCGCCCAATCAAGCAGAACTTGCCGTTCGAACGCTCCACTGATCGATTGGGCGATGGCTTCCAGAATCGCCTCGTGGTGAAACTCGAATCCGGCATCGTGGGCACGCAGTACCTGAATCAATCCGACCGGGCCGTCGTTTGATTTCAACTCCGATTCGATCGTGGCAATGGTCGAATCCGTCGGTAGGGCGCCAACAGCGTAGACATCTGCATCAGGCGCGAAGGGACGGTTTGCCCGGATGGTGACCCGGTCGGCTGGAACGAATCGCTCTATCATGTTGTGGACCATCTCGCAGAGATGTTCCAGGTTTGTGGCGCTGGACACTGCCGACGTGAGGTCTTGCAGCTCTTCCAGGAAGCGGGATTCCTCGGCGACCATCAGAGCATGTTCCTCAGGCGAAACCAGGACGCTACTGTCCGTCTCCCCGATTCGAATGATGGTCTTGTCGAGGATCGAAAGGAGCGCACCCATTCGTGACGAACGGCTGGACGAGCGGAGACTATCGCCCGATTGCCGGACAACCAGCCGCGCCGCTCGCCATGCTGGAAGTTGGATGTTCAACGGGTAGGATGCCCGGCCGTATTCACTGCTGGTGTCGGTTGGGATCTCTCCTGACGATGCAATGATCAGCGGGTCGCCATCTCCGGCCGACGGGATTTCGACCCAGACCGATGTGACGCCACAGACTTCGTGGATTCCGTCAAGAGCCTGTCGAACCGCCTCGATCGAGGTGGTTGCCTGGGATATCGACCGGACATATTTGCCGGCAACGGTTAACCAGGCTTCCTGGGTTCGACTGGTGCGAAGTTCATCCATAATCATCTGCTGTTCGACCAATGCTGTTCGTTTCGACGGCTCATGACTCGGACCCGGCAACCAGGTTCAACCGGGTGGATCCGGGGGTTGCAGACTGCGCTAATTGTTTTCGGCTGTACATCCGCTGATCGGCAACCCGCACCAGTTCGGCCGGGCGCACACCATCTTCCGGATAGCTGGCCATGCCCCATGCTCCCGTAGCAAGACGAAGGCTCGTTCCATCAACGTTGACCCTAACGGTGGAAAGTGCCGAAATCAGATTGGCAAAGGCTGCTGACGCTCCTGACGGATCGGTGTCAGACATGATGAACGCAAACTCGTCGCCGCCGTAGCGTGCGATGAAATCTGACTTTCGAAGCAGCAGACGCAACTGCCGTGCGATCTCGCGGAGTACGGCATCACCGGCGAGGTGGCCGTGGGTGTCGTTCACTACTTTGAAATTGTCGAGATCCATCACAACCAGCGTCAACGGGCTACCAGTGACGGATGCGTGCCGGATCTCCTCTTCCAGTCGTTCGTAGAATGCCCGGTGGTTGGCCAGGCCGGTGAGTGCATCGGTTGATGCCAACTGCTTGAAGCGGTCATGCAGGCGGGCAACCTCTACCGTCTGGGCGATCTGGGCAGCTGTTGCAGTTAGCAGACGAACGTCTGATTCACCAAATGCCGAAACCCGCTCCGATTTCACGTTGAGAGCGCCGATAGCTGTGTCGTCGACGATCAGTGGGACGGCCAGGATCGAACGGATGCCGGCTCGGAATGCCATCCGGGAGCGCGTGTCGGAACGGGTATCGGGAATCAGCAGCGGCTGTCGGTGTTCGACCACCCATTCGAGCACACCTTCACTGGTGCTGCTTTGTGGACCTCTCAATCGGCCCCTGGATTCTATCCCGGTTGGGAAGAAGACAACATCGTCAGATGCTTCGTCGGCGAGATAGACGCGAATGTCGGACACTTCCATAACGCTGGCAATCACGCCCGTGATGTTCGAAACGAACGTGTCCAGGTCGGTCAACGCCCGGATCTCGCGAGCGACACCATGGAAAATCATGAGCGCCCGGGTGTCGAGCGACAATCCTTGCGACTGGACCCCCATCCTGGCCGGTTTGAGCGAGTCGATAGCGACTGGCGCAGGGAGTTCTCCACTGGTGACGAGCTTGAGAAAGCCATCGACTGCTGCGGGATTGAATTGTTTGCCGGATTCCGCCTGTATGACGCTGGTAATGTGTGCCCACGATAGTGCTTTGCGATAGGGACGGTTTGAAGCCATCGTGTCTATTGCGTCTGCAAGGGCAACGATGGTTGCTCCGGTCGGAATGGCAGTTCCGACCAACTCGTCGGGATAGCCATGACCATCCCAGCGTTCGTGATGGTGTCGAACCATTGGCAGCACCGGCGTGAGGTGAGCATTGCCGGCCAGGATCTGCTCTCCGATGGCCGGATGGGTCTTCATTTGTTCCCATTCGCTATCGTCGAGGACATCAGGCTTTTGCAGAATACGGTCGGGAATACCGATCTTGCCGACATCGTGTAGCAGACCGGCAAGCGCGATGGTCTCCACCTCTGCCTGGCTCATACCCATTGATTCGGCTATCTTGCGTGCATAGGTTGAAACTCCGCGCGAATGGTATAGCGTCGTCGGATCTTTGGCGTCGACTGCATTGGCCAGGCTTTCGACTGATGCCAGCAGGGTGTCTCTTGTCCGGGCGAAGCGCCAGGCGTTCTGAATGGCGATGGTCGTTGATTTGACGACGGTTTGCAGCAGCGCCCGGTCGCGTTCTGTCCAGCGGCGTGGATAGTCACTATGGACCGAAAGGATGCCAAGTACCTCGTTGTTGGCATCGAGCATCGGCGCTGCCATCCAGCCACGGACCTTGATGCCGTTCTTCCGGGCGTGATGACCGGTAGCGGGGTGGTGGTGCAAATCGTTGACAGCCAGCATGTGTTTGTCGCGGACAATCGTGCCGGCCAGACTGGTTGCGATCGGAATACGGTCGGCGAACGTATGGACGATTTCGCCATATTCGGCATGTGGTACCAGCGAATCACCTTCGACAATGCGTACCGAACAACCTTCGGAATGAAGTAGTCCCGGCATCGTGGCGATGATCTCTCGCAGGACCGCCTCCGGGTCAAGGCTGGATGCAACCAATCTGCTGATCCGGCTGACCTCAATGAGATCTGCGTCATTTCGTGAGCGGTCGCGGTACATGAATGCATTTCGTAAGGCACCAACGACGATTCCTGAAAGAATCTCGAAGACGGACCACTCGTCCGCGGAGAAGGGAAGATGCGACCGGCGTGCGATCAACACTGAGCCAATAGCGTCACTGCCGTCTCGAAGCGGAATGGCCGCAGTTGCGATCCCGTCGGACACCTCTGAAACAGGCAGATCGGTTTCTATTGCGCTGCTTGCTAGCCCGCCCAGGATCAACGTGTCATCCGCAGTAATCCCCAGGGCAGAACGCAAATTCTCAGGGCCGCCGATCGCCAGGAAGTGCCTGGACGGACCGAGAGAGGTATCGTGCCCGGTCGCCAAAACCAGCGCATCATTGAAGATGCGAGCGGTTTCCGTCGCTGTGATCTGCAGCACCGCCTGCGCGTCGAAGGTGGCAGAGAGTTTCTCGGTGAGTTGTCGCAATGCGGCCTCACGGACCGAACGGGTGCCAAGCCGGTCCACCAGGTGCGTGCGCTCCAGTGGGCGGCCAATGCTCTTGCCGATTTCAGCCAGCAAGTCGGTGTCGTCTACCTTGTACGTTGCGCGGTCATAGCTCTGGACGACCAGGAGGCCAGTCACCTGATCGTCGATCATGATCGGTGCTCCGGCAAGTGATTTGGCAGGTTTGTTCAGGTCTCCGAACCGGTGTGCTGCGCCCGAGAGTTGAGAAGGGATGTCGTCGACCATAAATGGCCGCCCAAACTTGAATGCCGCCACGAACGACTGTGACAGGATCATGTGGTCGAACCAGGAGTTCTCCCCCTCGGCGCGAAAGACCGTCACCATCCGGTCCGATCCATCCGGGCTGGCGACCAGCATCATGGCGTC
>CAZRNC010000046.1:5178-12450 GCA_964601285.1 uncultured Thermomicrobiales bacterium
GCACTGTTGAGCAGCCAAAGACAGAGGTCTTCAGCAGCTTCTCCTGGCATTGTGTCCGATAACCGGGTCGTCATATCTGACTGCTATCGCCTTATCGTCCGGGCAATCATCAAGATTCCCGAATCATTCCATGCAATCGCCGGGCAGGCTCTGCCTGTCCACGGAATTATTGAATTGCCGTCACCGGACTCACAGATGAGAAAAGTCCCTAAACCTGGGCTGGTAACGGTACGACTTGCCTATCTGACCGCGGCGATGTGCATTCGGCTTGATCACGACCTCAGAATGAGTCGATCATCTGCCTGTCCACCGCGCATAATTGCATTAAACAGAATACGATAGGTTCCGCGCGCTTGCGCCCTGAACTGTGCGCGGAACCCGATCATCACGACGCGCCCACGACCAAGGGGAATCTCAACCAGGGCTGCCTTGCCGGAAAGCCGTTCCTCACCGAGTATCCAGCCACTCACTGAATGGTTGTGGAGCGGATACTTCGCAGCCACCGTTCCAGACCCACCACCTGCCAGGTCGAAAACCGGCGATCCGGAGAAGAGCGCGACCTGGTTGCGACGCAGTCCATACCCGAGCGGGTGTTCCGGATCAACGAGAATCCGGAGCAGTGAACCAGGACAGTAGAACTCGTCGTTCTTCAGTCCGCTCACCACACTTCGAACCGGCAGGTAGAGGTGTTGCATGACGAACTCACAGGCTGAGTCGAGGGCAACCAGCGTGCCTCCATCTTCAACGAACCGTGCCAGCGCATCGACTCCAACCGGCCCGAGTCCTCCAACATACTCCGGTGGATATGGCTCATCCCAGCGGTTCTTCTCTGGCATGCCGTCCAGAATTGCCTTGGGTGATTGCTGGGGGAGGATAATCGTGTCGAATTGTGCGGCTAGGTTGCCCTGTCGTATGTCGGGCGTATGGAGCCGGGAGTAGGGGAACCCGTACTCCTCAAGAATCCAGCGGGTCCAGCCCTCGTCGATGCTCGCGCTCCACGATGTGTAGATACCAGTGCGTGGTGCTTGCTGCCGGAATGTTTCAGCGTCGATGGTGTTGCTGATGCGCTGGATGTCGATGCCGAGTTCCGCGGCAAGCGGCTCTACGACCGCGGTCGCCTGGTCGCCGGCCGGCACGATGATCGTACCTGCCGGCAGATTTCCGGCGGAGCTCTTCAGTCGATGGATCTCCAGCCCGGCATCCAGAAATTGGTTCAACGCCAGCGCAGAACGGTTGGTCGACGCCGGGAGCGCGTAACCAAGTGAGCCGTCTCCAGATACTGACCCGGTTGGTTGCTGCAACGGCTCCGGCCGTAGGTTTGCCTCAAACGGTTTGCGAACTTCGACTGCGTGGACACCCATTTGGAGCGGTAAGGTGTGGCCGGTGATGTCGTAGGGAGGGGCTGGCGGCCCATCCGGCCAGCGCCGGAGATCGGGGTATTTCTGGATTTCGAGCAGCGTTTTAGCGTAATTTCCGGCTGGCTGGGCAAGCCGGATGACGGACGTCCCCGCAGGATACTCAACGCCGTCGGCCTTGAAGGCCTCGGTTGCTGTTTCAATCTCGACAGCCCCGAGCGTAAGTGTTTGCCGGAGCTCATAGGCCGACCACGGGTCGACCTGTTCCTGTGGCAAGAGGAACGCGTAGCTGCTCTCTTTGTCGCGCTCGATGGTTCGACGCATGATGCCGGCATAGTTGCGAAGCCACTGCCGGCGGTTACGGGCTGCATGCTCGATGAACGCCAGCGCTGCCAGCAGGTCATATTCGACGATCTCCTGGAGCGTCCATTCACCGCCCTTCCACGGGAGCGGGTGGTTCCAAGTACGCTCTTTGGGATCGAACCCGTCGCCCTTCTTGAGATCTTTCTCCTGAATAGTGACCGGTGTCGCCAACCGGCAACTTGCGGCTTCCGAGAGGAGATCAACGCTGCCGTGATAGTTGCCGTAGGCGAGCGACGGCGAGTAGTTGTCGAAGATGATGTTGGTTGCAACGCCGGCCTTGCCGGCAGCAGTCAGGCGGGTTGCGATGGCTGTGCCAAGGTCGGCAAATCCCTGCTGGATAACCGGATCCTGGTTCGGATCGAGCGGGTCGATGAACGGGGGAACCATGAATCGAGCACCGTCGCGATACATCTGGTGCATGTCGAAGACCATCTGTGGATGCTCGCGGTTGTGGAGCGCTGCGTAGAGCTTGCTTTCTGTCTGAGTCAACATAAACCAATCGCGATTATTGTCGTGTCCGACATAGGAGTGATAGAGCCAGGGCATTTCGACACCTTCATACTCGGTGTCCAGCCACTGCTTGTACCAATCGACGATCATCTGATGGCCGTCTGGATTGTGACTCGGGATGATGACGGTCATCGCGTTGTCCAGCACTTCAAGCGTATCCGGGTCATTGCTCCCGGCCAGTCGTGCGGCCAGTTCCAGTGTCATCAATGCTGCGCCGATTTCATTGGAGTGCTGGGTGCAGAGCAGGAACGCCGTCGGGATGCCGTTCTCGGCGAGGTCCTCGACATCTGCCGGGTCGAGCGACCGGGCATCGTTCAGCCGGGCGAGGGTGGCGCGTAGGTCATCTCGTCGAGCGAAGTTCTCCGGCGATGAAATGCTGATGGCAATGTAGGGCAGCCCGTCAGTTGATTTGCCCAGTTCCTCAAACTCGACACGATCAGATGCTGCGGCAAGCTGCTGGAAATAGTCGACGATCTCATGCCAGTCTGGCAGCTTGCGAGCAGTCCCCATCGCGTAGCCGAGAACAGATTCCGGAGTCGGTATAGCAGCGGTCATTGATTTTCCTGTCGTTCACTCACCATACAGCATAGAGTATCGTGAGCGATTTCGATATTTTGGGCACCTGACGTACCATTATTGCAGTCAACCGTGATCGAACCCACTGCAGGAGCGATGAGATTTGGCGAGCACAGCGCTTGGTTCAAGCGACATTTCCATGCTGGAGGAGCTTTCGCGAGTCATCCGTAGACGCGGGCCGCTGGTCGCATTTACCGGCGCTGGAATCTCAACTGAATCCGGCATCCCCGACTACCGTGGACCAAACGGACTCTGGACCAGCGGCTCGGCCACGCCGTTCCTGTATCAGGATTTCATGGCAAACGAGGACGTACGCAGGCAGTGGTGGCAGAATCTGCCCGAGCGTATCTCCCGTGCGAGCATGCATCACCCGAACGAAGGCCACCAGGCGTTGGTACGTCTTGAACGTGCGGATGTGCTGGCGTTGACGATTACCCAGAACATCGATGGGTTGCATCAGGATGCGGGCGCTAACGAGGAGCGGGTGGTCGAACTGCACGGCAACACGCGCAGAATTCGCTGTACCAATTGCAGACGGGTGTTCCCGGTCGACACGTTTCTGGAGCTGCGGGAGCGACAGGATGAGCCGCCGGTTTGCCCGGTATGCGGCGGCATTTTGAAATCTGCCTCGGTCGCATTTGGTGAGCCAATGCCGGAATCTGAGTTGAAAACAGCGATTGCTGCGGCGCAGGAAACCGGTGTAATGCTGGTCGTCGGCTCGACGCTTACTGTCAATCCTGCTGCACGGATACCAGCGCTTGCCCGGCAGCATGGTGCGTTTCTGGCGATTCTGAACCAGGGAGAAACGGCGTTGGACAGTGATGCGGACCTCTTGCTGCACGCTCCGGCCGGGCCTGCGTTGACCTACCTTGCTGACAACGTACTGGACGAATCAAATGGTTGAGGTAGTCGTCCTGGGGATTGCCCAGGATGGTGGCGTTCCCCATGCCGGTTGTTTGTGTGCGAATTGCAGGGCTGCTCGCTCCGATCCGGCCCGGCGTCATCCCCCGGTTTCGCTCGGGATTCTGTCCGGTGAACGCATGGCTATGGTTGATGCAACCAGCGGCTTTGAGGAACAGCTTTCCAGGCTTTGGGAACAGAATCCCCGGAGCCAGCGACACGATGCCGAGCGGTTCCCAGCACCGGAAGTTGTCGTACTGACGCATGCCCACGTTGGTCACTACGCCGGCATCTGGCAGTTTGACCGGTCGGTGCTGGCGGCTCAGGAGGTGACAGTGACCGGTCCACCGGAGACGATTCGGTTGCTGGCGCAGAATGAGCCATGGAAGGCGATCGCGCACGAAGGGCACATCCGGTTTCAGCCGGGGACATTCAATGAGCCGTTTTCCTTGCTGCCGGATGTTGAAATCACCTTGATCCCGGTTCCGCATCGTTCTGAATGGGGGACTGACACGGCAGCACTGGCCATTCGTGGACCGGAGCGGTCACTGCTCTACCTACCGGATATCGACCGCTGGGATGAATGGGACCGTGATCTGGAGACCACGGTCCAGGAATTTGACGTAGTGATGCTCGATGGTTGTTTCTGGGTAGCGCCACCGCGGGCCGGCGTGCCACATCCGCCGATCACCGAAACGATGGACCGGCTCCAGCACCTGACTGGCGGCAGGACGCAGATCGTCTTTACCCATATCAACCATTCAAACCCGGTGCTCACCCCCGGCAGTGACGAGGCTGGTGAGGTCACTCGTCGTGGGTTCTCAATCGCTGCCGAAGGTGATCTGTTCAGGTTATAGGTCTAGGTTCGGGCTGCTACTTTCGCTTCCCACTCTGTGCGAGCCGCGTCGATCAACGACGTGTCCTCAAGACATTCCAGACCGGTCAAAGCAATCGCACGAGCCGCTGTGAACATCGACTCGTAGGCGGCATCGGTTCCCGATGCTTCGTGAACGACTCGAGAGTGCCAAGGCACGATTCCTTCAGTGATCGGGAAGCGGGCGCAGGCGGTCGGCGCAAGGTAGGAGACGTTGCCGACGTCGGTCGATCCCCGGCCCGGTCCCGGCACCTGGTTTGGCAGTTCCATCCCCAGGTTATCCAGATAGTTCTTGATCCTGCGTGAAAGCGTGTGGTTCGGCACTACATCTGCATACGGCGGGTGTGGCAGGGTGAAGGTGACCTCGCAGAGGCTCATGTCGGCTGCACCGTTTGCGATCTTGCGGACTTTCTCGGCCAGCTCAGCGGTTTCGGCCAGCGACTCGGCACGCACAAAGAAATGCCCGCGAGTGTAATCCGGCGTGACATTCGGTACTTCGCCGCCGTGGGTGATGACCCCGTGCATCCGGACCGTCGATTTGACGTGCTGGCGGAGTCCGTCGATGCCTCGGAAGACATAGAGCAGGGCATTCAACGCATTGCGGCCATTTTCCGGGTCAGCTGCTGCGTGTGAAGTTTGTCCGTGAAACTCGATGACGATCTCCTGCCAGGCGAGCGAGCTGCCTGTGCCCTCGTCGACCGGGTTCTTTGTTTGGCCGCCCGCTCCGGGGTGGGTCGTCAGGGCAATGTCCAATCCGTCGAAGACGCCGGCGTTGGCCATGTACACCTTGCCGCCGATTGCTTCTTCAGCCGGGCAGCCATAGACGATCACCGTGCCGGGCAGGTCTTCCAATGCAGCAGCCAGGCCGATGCCGGCGACGGCATTGGAACCGGCGATCAGGTTGTGGCCGCAACCATGATCGACGCCGGGCAGCGCGTCGTATTCTGCAAGGAATCCGACAACCGGGCCACCCGTACCTCGTTTGGCGACAAATGCTGTTTCAACACCACCAGCGCCGCGTTCGACGTCGAAGCCAAACTCTTCCATCAGGTCGGCCAGCGCCGCTGAGGATTTGACCTCTTTCATCGCTGTTTCAGGATTGGCGTAGATGAACTCCGAGGTTTTGCGAGTAGCGGTGGTGGCAGCGTCAATGGCTTTTAGCACTCGCTCTTGACGGTCGCTCCAGGACGTTCCTGTCATTAGTGGTTCCCCTTCATTCGATTCATACGTTACCTGAGCGGCAATATAGCAGGTACGCGTGCCTTCGCTGGTCCTGTTCTGTGCTAACGTGCCACTTGTGAACGTGAAGCAATCAGGCATGGCCGGGGGTTGTGATGAATGAGACCGAGGTCTGTTATCTGTCTGCGGTGGAGTTGCTCGAACAGTACCGTTCTGGCTCTCTATCGCCTGTCGAAGTGACTCGTGCAGTGTTGGCGCGGATGGACCGGCTGGAACCGCAGATCAATGCGTTTACCACTCCGACGCCGGAACTGGCGATTGCGCACGCCTCGGCGGCTGAAGCTGCCTACCGCGATGGAACCGCCGGCCCGCTTGCCGGCGTCCCAACGTCGATCAAGGATCTGACTTCTACCAAAGGCATCCGCACAACCCGCGGATCGTTGACGCTTGCCGACCACGTTCCTGACTATGAGCCGCCACTGGTAGAGCGTCTCTACGAAGCCGGAATCGTCATGCTAGGAAAGACCAGCACTCCGGAATTCGGCTGGAAGGGTGAGACCACCAACCGGATCAACGGCACGACCCGCAACCCCTGGAATCTTGATAAAACGCCCGGTGGCTCAAGTGGTGGAGCGTCCGCCGCAGTTGCAGCTGGCATGGGTCCGCTCGCTCAGGGAAGCGATGGGGCCGGTTCGATCCGGATCCCTTCGTCGTTTGCCGGTATTTTCGGTTTGAAACCCAGCTTTGGTCTGGTGCCGCAATATCCTGCGAGTCCCATGGAACTTTTCGGGCACGTTGGCCCGATGACGAGGACTGTTGCAGATGCGGCGCTCATGCTGTCGGTAATGGCCGGGGCCGATCCGCGGGATCGTCTCTCGTGGTCGAGCGGGATTGATTACCTCGCCGGGCTACGTGTTGATGTCTCGGGTTTGAAAGTTGCCTGGTCTCCTGATCTCGACTATGCACGTGTCGAGCCGGATGTCCGGGCCACGACCGAAGCAGCAGCTAACTCGTTTGCCGATCTGGGTTGCGATGTTGTGGAAGTAACGCCGGATGCGCCCGATCAGTGGGAGTTGGTCGAGATCATCTGGAGTTCGGCACTTGCCGCGGCCTGGGCCGACATGCTGGACGATGTTGGCCACCTGCTCGATCCCGGAATGCTCCAGGTCATCGAACTTGGGATGCAGTTCACTGGTGCAGAGGTGGCCGCCGCCCATAACCGGCGAGCAGCCTACTATCAGACGATGCACGATTTCATGCAGAACTACGATCTGCTGCTCACGCCAACGCTACCGACGACTGCCTTCAATGCCGGACAGGATCATCCTGGAGAGATATGCGGCAAGCCGACGACGTTCCTCGGTTGGACAGCATTCGCCTATCCGTTCAACATCACTGGTCAGCCTGCCGCTTCGGTTCCGTGTGGCTTCGACCGCAACGGATTACCGATCGGCTTGCAGATCGTTGGCCGGATGCGAGCCGACCAGACGGTGTTGAACGCGGCTGCTGCCTTTG
>CAZRNC010000047.1:0-12397 GCA_964601285.1 uncultured Thermomicrobiales bacterium
CAATGTCGTGCGGATGCAGCCCGATAGTTGGCTCATCGAAGACGTAGGTGACATCGGTCAGCGCCGAGCCGAGATGGCGGATCATTCGAGTGCGTTGCGCTTCACCGCCGGAGAGCGTGCCGGCTGGCCGGTTGAGCGAGAGGTAGCCCAGACCGATCTCAACAAACGAATCCAGCGTGTGTTGCAGCTTCTCTAGCAGCGGTGCCACCGATGGTTCGTTTAGGCCACGTACCCATTCCGCAAGGTCGCTGATCTGCATGTCGCAGGCATCAGCAATGCTGATCCCGCGGATTTTCGAAGAGCGAGCCGCCTCGTTCAGCCGGGTTCCGTCGCAATCAGGACAGGTGGTAAAGGTCGCAGCCCGCTCGACGAATTCGCGGATGTGGGGCTGCATCGAGTCGCGGTCTTTCGAGAAGAATGATTTCTGCACCTTCGGGATCAAACCCTCGTAGGTCAGCGTGGAATCCTCCACCTTCACCTTGGTTGCCTCACGATAGAGGAAATTGTCCATTTCCTTCTTGGTGAAGTCCCGGATTGGTTTGTTGGGATCGACGAATCCGGATTCGGCATAGATCCGCACCGTCCACCAGCTGTCTGACTTCCAACCGGGAATGGTGAATGCACCTTCGGCGATGGATTTTGAATCGTCATAGAGCTGGCTAAGGTCGATGTCGGAGACGGTTCCCATACCTTCGCAACGTGGACACATGCCGCCGAGCCGGGTGAAGGTCTGCTTTTCGGCCAGCTTGTTTCCGCGGTTTACTTTCATCACTCCGCTGGCGTGCACCGAGGCGAGATTGAAGGAGAAGGCGTTGGACGGCCCGATGTAGGGCTTGCCCAATCTGCTGAAGAGAATCCGCAACATGGCGTTGGCATCGGTTGCCGTGCCGACGGTGGAACGGGTGTTCGCTCCCATCCGCTCCTGGTCGACAATGATGGCTGTGGTCAAACCTTCGAGCACATCAACATCCGGGCGAGCCATGGATGGCATGAATCCCTGGACGAAGGCGCTGTAGGTCTCGTTGATCATCCGCTGTGATTCTGCGGCGATGGTCCCGAAAACCAGCGAGCTTTTTCCCGATCCGGAGATGCCGGTAAACACCGTCAGCCGGCGTTTTGGAATCTCGACACTGACATCCTTGAGGTTGTTGACCCGTGCCCCATGCACCCGGATCAGGTCGTGAGAATCGGCGATGTGCAGCGCGGATTGTCGCTGGTCTGTGCTCGTGGCCATGTGCTCTCGTCTCTTCTTGTGTTCCGGACTGTTCTCGCAGAACCCGTGATTTTCCGGCATCCCGCCGGAGATTGCAAGGCTGTTTCAGGATTCCACATTCATCAATCAGGGTAATAAGCTTGGTGTGTCATCATGAGTACCAGACCTCAGGGAGTCTGTCGTCTCCAATAGACGTAGCCGCGCAATTCATTGCGCCCGTCCAACGCCCCGGTGATCAACCAAGGGCGCAATACATGGCGCGGCTATGTCTATGAGGTACGGTGGCAAACCCCGTCCCTACCCCTGCTGTGAGAGCTGGATCAGGTTGCCGCAGGTGTCGTCGAGCGTGGCCATGCTGCCCCAGAACTCTTCTGTGTAGGGCATCGTGAAGGTCACACCCAGTTCCGTCAACCGGTCGCATTCGCTCTTGAGGTCGCCGGCGTTGAACATTGTGATCGGCTGGCCCTGCGCGTACATCGCCTGCTGGTACGTCTTCAATGCCGGATCATCGTTCGGCGACAGGTGTAGCTCAACACCGTCCGGGTCCTCGGGCGATGCGACGGTGAGCCAGCGATAGCCTTCGTTGGAAACATCGGACTTCTTGATGAATCCAAGCTTCTCGGTGTAAAAGGCAAGTGCCTTGTCGAGGTCATCCACCGGGAGGACGACAAACGGGATTCTCATGGTTGTTATCCTTTCGTTCACCATGGTCTCATTGACCTTCTGCTCTATTGACGAAACCGAACAGGAATGTGTGACACGATGAACGGTGAACAGCTTGCGGCCCGGTTTGATGCCGATCGACCGCACTTGCAGGCCGTGGCCTACCGTTTGCTCGGGTCAGCCAGCGAGGCGGAGGATGCCGTCCAGGATGCCTGGTTCCGGCTGGAACATTCCGATGTCGGGAGTATCAACAACCTCACCGGCTGGTTGACGACCGTTGTAGCCCGGATCTGTCTCGACATGTTGCGCTCACGGAAATCCCGCCGGGAAGATCCGCTGCCGGAAGATCTTGATCTCGTCGACGCCGATGATCCAGCTGGCGAGGTGGTACTGACTGACGCGGTTGGAGAGGCGATGATGGCGCTGCTGGAGCATCTTTCGCCCGGCGAACGGGTGGCATTTGTCCTGCATGATGTGTTTGCGATCCCGTTTGACGACATTGCCCCGATCCTTGATCGTTCGCCGGCAGCAGTTCGCCAGCTTGCCAGCCGGGGCCGGCGCAGGGTGCGTTCCATGCCGCCGTCCGGTCAACCTGTCACCAATCCCGACCGCAAACTGCGGGTGATCAATGCATTCCACAGGGCTTCAAAGGCTGGTGATTTCCAGGCGTTGCTGGCAGTGCTTGCCCCGGACGTCGCCTTGCGTGCAGACGCGACAACGCTGCGGATGGGTGCTCGAAACGGCTGGCTGGTGTCGGAACTGGATGGGCCGGAAGCGGTTGCAACCCAATTCGATGGACAGGCCCAGGCCGCGCAACTGGCGTTGATCGACGGCGAACCGGGTCTCGTCTGGGCGCCGGGAGGCACGGTTCGCGCTGTCTTCCGGATTGACGTTCAGGATGACCTGATCGTTGGGATCAATCTGTCATCCGACCCGGAGGTGGTTGCTGCGGCCAACGTGACGCTACTGGCGTAGTACCTGGATCACCCTCAGCTGCGGATGAGGCGCACCAATACAAGCAGGATAACTGCACCCATGGTGGCGACCAGGAAACTGTACAAGTTGAACCCGGTAATGCCACTGCCGCCAGCGAACGACATGATGAACCCGCCGATGAACGCCCCGATAATGCCGACGGCGATGTTGGTAAGACATCCCATCTGGCTATTCTGTTTGGTGATAATGCTTGCCAGCCAACCGGCCAGCGCGCCGAGGACGATCCAGCTCAGAATTCCCATGTTTAGAAGTCCTTTCCAATATGTAAAACGTGTGGACTCTATGCCTGACGGCGAGACAATCGTAGTACCAGCAGGCCATATGCAGCGATAATCCAGAGAATCAGCACCAGAATCGAGAGCCAAACACCTTTGAACAGCGTCTCGCCGGCGACAGCGTTGATCATCAGCCGCATCGCCTGGCTGGTTGCGATGCCATCCAGGACGGTGCTGACTGCATCCGGGAACGGAAATCCGACCATGAACGCGGGGGCGATCACCGGCAGCAGAAAGAATCCACCCCAGGTATTGACCTGGTTAGCGTTGGAGAAGATGCTGCCGATCAACAGGCCGAACCCGATCAGCGAGATTGCAAACAACCCGCCAGCAACGATGAAGAGTGGCAGATTCGCTATCGCAACCCCGGTGAGCAGCAGGAGTGCGACGCTGGACACGGCGACATAGAAGAGTCCAACCATCGCCTTGGCAACGACCACATCAACGTACGAAGCAACCATCACCAGCGCATCCAGTGTCTTCTTTTCGGACTCCTCGGCGAGGATAATCGGCACAACCAGCATCGCGTTCATGCCGATAAGCATGATGATTGATGCCAGCACGAAGTACTGCCGGGGCCCGATTTTGTCGAAAACGCTGATTTCGTCGTCAGTTTCGGCTGGAATGGTTTCGACCAGCAGCGTCGCCGGTGGCGAACGGCCGGCCATATCACCGAGCGTGGCTTCAAGCGCTGCCAGCACGTAGTTTGAAGATGACCCCATTTCTTCCTGAATGATCAGTTCGAGAGGTGGAGATTCACCGGCAGCGACCCAAGCGTCGAAATCTGCCGGCAGCACCATGCCTATGTCGGCGTTCTCATCTTCAACCTGCTGGCGCACTGCGTCAGCTGAGTCGAATGTCTCAATGTTGAGCACAACAGCACCGGACGTTGTTGTGGTTAGGGCATCCGGCAACTGGCTGTTGCCCTGGATGTGGAAGGCGACCGTGACCGGCGGCGGGGTGAACTCGTCGTCGTCGAACATGAAGTTGTAGAAAACGCCGATGCCGATCGGAATGAGCAGCGCAGCGATCACCCGCGAATCGCGGATTGCGTCGCGGACGTCTTTCTTGAAGATGGTCCAGATCATATTCGGATGCACGCGGCTTCTCTCCCCGAAATGCAGCTAGAGCAGCGGTCTGCCGGCAACTTCAATAAACACATCTTCAAGCGATCCCTCCTGCGAATGGATCGTCAGCACCTTGCCACTGGTGAGCCAGTCTTGCAGGCGCCGGGCATCCGCCGGATCGTCCATGTCGATCGTCTGTTCATCATCGCCGGCCAGCAGAACCGTTGCGGTGCGGTGTCCGTAGCGCAGTTTGAGTTCGCGAGGCGTGCCGATCGCGACGATCTCGCCGTTGCTGAGAAATGCAACCCGGTCGCATAGCTCGTCAGCCTCTTCCATGTAATGGGTTGTCAGGAATACCGCGGTGCCGCCGTCGCTCAGCGTTGAAAGGATGTTGCGAATATCGCGAGCAGATGACGGGTCAAGTCCTCGGGTTGGTTCGTCGAGGAAGAGGACTTCCGGCTGGTTAATCAGGGATCTGGCGATCAGCAGCCGTTGTTTCATGCCGGTGGAATAGGTTTTCACCTTGCGGTCGGCGCTATCGTTCAGCCGCACCAGTTCGAGCAGCTCCCCTACCCGGTCAGCCGGTACGCCATAGAGGCTGGCAAAGAGCGCCAGATTCTCCCGGCCGGAGAACCGTTCGTAGAGGTTCGGATCTTCGAAGACGAGGTTGATCTTTGGTTTGAGCTGTGCAAGCTCTGTCTCGACGTTGCACCCGGCAACGGTGGCGGTGCCGCTGGTCGGCCGGGTTCTGCCGGTCAGGATGCGGACGGTCGTGGTCTTGCCGGCTCCGTTATGTCCAAGGAGTCCGAAAATCTCCCCTGCCTGGACAGTGAACGAGATGCCGTTCACTGCCTGCACCTGGCCATAGCGTTTGGTGAGGCTGGTAACCTCAATCATCGTTCGTGTTGTGGTCTGCAACTCGTATGAACTCCTCAGTTACCAGTCGCCTGCTCCGGCAACCTGATGATGCCATAGCACCGGTTTGATGCAGGTATAGATGGGCATGACAATGACTGGAGTTCCGGTCAATCCGCTGGCAGGGGCGCTGGCTGAGTGTCGAGTGCCGGTGATGTTTCGCGAGCAGCTGCCGGGCGTGGCAAGACGTGGAAGCACATGTAGGCCAACGCTCCGAAATAGAGTGATACGAACATTCCATGCGACATCGTTGCATAGAAATCGAGCTGGCTCAGCACGACGATTGCGCCGCTGGCTCCCTGCAGCACAACAAACACTCCTGCCAGGACTGATGCCTGGAAGAGATCCGGACGCGACTCGCGATACCTCATCGCCCAGTAGATGATGCCCAGCACACCGAAGAGGATCAGCCCTGCGGTGATCCTGTGGGTGAACACGATTCCGACCGGGCCGGTGAATCCCGGAAAGACGCTGCCGTTGCAGAGCGGCCAGTCGGTACAGGCCAGGCTGGCGTCCTTGTGCCGGACATAGGCACCGATATAGACCGCCGCATAGCTGTAGAACATCAACCCCCAGACTGCCCGCCGGAAGTTTTTGGGGATATGGACATCGCGCAGCTTGTCACGGCCATCTTTTTCATAAAGGAAGATGGCCGTCAGCAACACACTGGCAAACGCGATCAGTGAGATGCCGAAGTGCAGCGCCATGATTTCCGGAGTCTGCGGCCACATCACTGCTGCTGCCCCGAGGGCGGACTGGATGACGATGAAGGCGACCATCAGCCCGACGAAGATCTTGATCTCCAGCCGGTCGCGCCAGTAGCGCAACGCACCAAGGCCGACGATGACGATCATCACGCTGATGATGCCGACAACAAAGCGATGGGAATATTCGATCATGGATTCAAAGGCGTAGGCCGGGACGAACTTGCCGTTGCAGAGTGGCCACGACTGGCCACAACCTTCGGCAGACCCGGTCGTTGTGACCAACGACCCCTGAATCAGGACGAGAAACATCCCGATAGCCGTGACGACTGCGAGCCGCTTGATGAAGGTTTGCATCCCTGACCTCAGCTAGATCGCCTGGCTCTCCCCGGAACCAGCGATATATGGCATCTCCCCCGGTCCGACCAGCCACCTGTGGTGGCCGGTGCGTTGGGGCAAGGATACGACGGTAGCCCGTCTCAGGCGAGGCTCTTGAGTTGTTGCACGTGGTCCATTTCGTGAACTGCTGTCAACAGTAGCCAACCACGAACGCCCAACTCCCCGAACATCCCCGCGTCAATCGTCTTCGAGAGGTCTGCATCCTCGGGGATGGCCTTCAATGTGCTGGTGAGCGCCTTCGTTGCAAACTTGATGGCGCTGCGGGTGCCGGCCATGTCCAGCTCTTCTTCGGGAGCCAGTTCGCTGACATCCTGTTCCAGGGTGTATTCGACCAGAGATCCAATATTGCCAGTCAGCCGGACCTGGGACCCGATGATATGGCTGACAATCTGGCCGGCGTTCCAGACCTCGTTGCCGTCTGCGTCGTCCGGCTGCGGTTCGAACGCATGCGGTGGCAATCCGTCGACGGCGTTGTTCATTTGGTGTCGCATCCGCTGGACGGTCTGGACCAGATCCTGCAGGGAATGGTCGGCCGCAGCACCTTCCAGGGTTGTTTCGCGAGTCTGGAATACCCCACGGACGACCTCGTTGAGATCGTCATCAGTCAGGAAAGCCATCGCTTGTTGTCCTTTTCTTACGCAACTACATTCAACAGATAGTGTAACCGCGTTGAGATCGCTGTTACTATCGCAGGTAATTGAATGGCAATCCGGAAGGGAAGAGTTGGATGCACCGAGGATTACGGGCGGGGATGCCGGTTGAAGAACTGGAGACCCCGATTCTGGTCATTGATATGGACGCGATGGAGCGGAACCTTGCACTGATGATGTCCATTCTCGAGGGCAGCAATGTGAGGTTGCGCCCGCATCTGAAGACCGCCAAATCCCCGGCGCTCGCCCAGATGATGATCAAAGCCGGGGCGATCGGCATTTGCTGTGCGAAGCTCTCCGAAGCCGAAGTGATGGCGAACGCCGGCATCACCGACATCCTGCTGACCAGTGAGGTTGCCGGGTTTGGGAAGTACGAGCGCTTGGTTGCACTGGCGGCCCGGCTTCCGGAGTTCAAGGCCGTGGTCGATAGCGAACACGCAGTGAACGCGATTGCGACGCTCGCCAATGAACGCGGTGTTGCCGTCAAGTTGATGATTGAGCTGGATGTCAACACTGGCCGCAGCGGCCAGGTGACGGCTCAAGGAGTGCTTGCGCTGGCTGATCTGATTCGCGACAGCGATGGTGTTGAGCTGGCCGGAATCCACGCCTACGCCGGTCATGCCCAGATCAAGCCGGCGGGCGATCGTCAGAGCCTGAATGATGCTGCAATGGAACGGCTGTCGGAGACCATCGAAACACTCCACGAGCACAACCACGAGATCCATATCCTCTCTGGTGGAGGCAGTGGTTCCGCACGGATGGATGTCCAGAACGGGATTCTTAATGAAGTCCAGGCGGGATCATTCCTGCTGATGGACACTGCCTATCGCGATGCCGGCGTCGAGTTTGAGAATGCCCTGACCTGCCTCTCGACGATCATCAGTCGATCGACTGACGAGCGGGCGGTCTGTGATGCCGGGCTGAAAACGCTCACCCGTGACGGCGGAACGCCGGAAGTGACCGGGCGGACTGGAGTGACCTATGTCCGTGGCTCGGACGAGCATGGTTCGCTGGCGGTGAATCCTGACGAGCTGACAGAGGAGCTGCCGGTCGGGTCGGTTATTTCGATTTTGCCAAGCCATGTCTGCACGACAATCAATCAGCACGACGTGATGGTTGGCGTCCGCAACGGCATTGTTGAGGCGATCTACCCGGTCGATGCCCGCGGCCACATCTGGTAGCGCTGGCGAGCTGGCATGCTGGGTCTCATTGTGCGAGATTTCGTGGTATCTTCAGTGCCTATCTGGCAACCGGGGCCACTCCCGGTGCGTACGTTCTGCTGATCGGATGAGGATATCGCAGCATGTCAGCTCGCCTTCGTCGCCGCGCCGGCCAACCGCCACTGATTCTGATTGTGGAGGATGACCGGGCTGTTGCTGGAATGATCGGCGAGTTTCTTGGAAGCTCCGGGTATGACACCGAGATTTCTCGTGACGGTCAGGATGCGATTGCCCGGGCGCGGCAATTCCAGCCTGATGTCATCATCATGGACCTCATGCTGCCGCGACTGACCGGCGGCGAGGCTGCCAGCCGGCTCAAGCAGGATGCACTGACCTCGCACATTCCGATTATTGGTATCTCGGCTGTTGCCGATGTCACCTCGCTGGCAGAGCTTCTGCCGTTGGACGAGGTGATCCCCAAGCCGTTTGACCTCGATGTCCTGCTCGCTGCTATCGAGCGTCACCGCCCCACCTGGAACGAAAACAGCTAACCCAGCCCTTCCCAGCCCACGCGCAAACTTCGTGCATTTGTTTGCAGAGTGAACGAATGTTGGTGAAAACCTCTTGACAAATTGATCGTGTCCGCATATTGTCCAGGTATCTTGCAATGTGGATATATGTCGCACCGGGGACCTTGGGCCGGACTGTGAGGCGGGAATCCTGCTTCGCCGTGTCGCTATACCTTTCCCGGAGTCTGCGGCTAGCAAAGTGGAGGACCCTGTGGCTGATCCTGTGGCCCGATTGTCGCATCTCCTGGATTCGATGACTCCAACGACCAGACGGGCGTTTCTCAAACGCTCAGTGATCATGGGCGCAAGCATTCCTGTTTTTGGCTCTTTGCTGGCTGCATGCGGAGATGACGACGACGACGACCCAGAACCAACGACCCCGCCGGCGCAGCCTGACCCGACTGCTACGCCGGAACCTGACGAGGAAGAAGAAGAGGAAGAAGAGGAAGAAGAAGCTCCGGAGCCAACGGCTACCACCGCTGCAGCCGAACCGACTGCAACCGAGGAAGAAGAGGAAGAGGACGAGCCAACCGAGGAGCCGGACGACGATGACGATGAACCGGTTGCCGGTGAGCCGCGCCGGGGTGGCATCCTGCGGGGGTTGGGGCACCATGAAATCTCCAGCCTGAGTCCGGATGACTGGGGCCCGTCCGTACACTTTTTCATTGTCGGCAATATTCACGACCGGCTCCTGAAATTGCACCCATCGTTTGTGCTGGAGCCATCGCTCTGCGAGTCGTTTGACATCTCCGATGACGGGTTGGTTTACACGTTCAACCTGCGGCAGGGGTTGACCTTCCACGAAGGCGAACCGTTCACCGCCGAGGACATCAAGTACACGTTTGACTTCCGGCGAGACCCGGCCAATGCGGCGGTCATCGCCAACAACTTCGCGTCGGTTGATACCGTCGAGGCGGTTGATGACTACACGGTCGTCGTGACGCTGGCCGAAACCAACGCTGCCTTCCTGACGCTGGCCGGTCCGACCGGCATCGTCTCGCACACGCACCATGCCGCTATTGGTGAAGATGCCTACAAGGCGTCTCCAAATGGACTGGGTCCGTTCAAGCTTAAGGAGTGGCGTGCTGCCGAGTTTACCGAGTGCGAGGCCTTCGAAGACTATTGGGAAGGCCGACCGTGGCTGGATGGCATCCGTGAGGACATCGTTCCTGAGGCATCGGTCCGGGCAATTGCGCTCGAAACTGGTGAGACCGACACATCGGTCTGGTCATTGGTGACGGAAGACAATATCCGATTCCGGGATGACCCCAACTTCACGACGTTCATCACCTCGAGCCTGTCGCTGAATCACTTCCCGATGAACAATACCCACCCTGTGCTTAGTGAGAAGGCTGTGCGCCAGGCGATGATGTACGCCATTGACCGTGATGACATCGTCGATAACCTCTGGCAGGGGCTGGCGGTCAAGGCAACGGCCAACCTGTCGCCGGCGATCGACTACTACTACGAGCCGAACGTCAAAGAGTATCCCTTCGATCCGGAGCAGGCGGAAGTGTTGCTCGAAGAAGCCGGCTGGGTGATGGGCAATGACGGTGTACGCGAGAAGGATGGTACACGCCTCTCCTTCACCTGCACGGTCATCACCGGCGACCAGGCCCGCAAGCCGGAAGCCGAGCTGGTGCAGCAGTACCTGGCACCGGTCGGGATCGAGATGTTGATCGCCGAAGCCCCGATTGCCACGATCCAGGAAGGACAACGCGAGGGCACGATCGATATGTCGCTCTACAACTGGACCTATGGTGGAGGCAGTGGTGAGCCGGATCCATCGGTGACGGTGAAGACCGGCGTTCGCAACAACTGGAACCTCTGGTCGAACGAGCGGATCGACGAACTGTGCGATGCAGGTCTGGCGGAGACCGATCCGGAGGTCCGCAAGGTGATCTATAGCGAAATTCAACAGATCGTCGCCGAAGAAGTGCCAATGCTGTTCATCAAATTCTGGGACTGGTTCACAATTTTCAGCCCGAGAATCAAGGGATTGCCGGAGGATCCGCTGACTTCGGATGCGATTTATCAGTTCGCTCATCGCTACTGGATTGAAGAGTAAACGCTGCCTTCTGGAAATTTGCCCTTTTCCTTTGAGGGAATGATGGCCTATCATTCCCTCATCTGTCATTGGGGAGATGAATCCAGGGCACGCCGCCAGCGCAGTGCCAGCGGTGTGTAAGTTGAGGAGGCAACGGTTGATCGATCGTATCTCGGGTCTGTCCGATCTGTTGGACACAACGACCCCAACCACCCGGCGAGCGTTTCTGAAGCGCTCTGCCATCATGGGAGCGAGCATCCCTGTATTTGGTTCGCTGTTGGCCGCTTGCGGCGACGACAGTGACGACGACGACAATGGTTCGGACGCCCCGGCCGCCGACCCAACGGCAACTCGTGTGCGGAGTGTGCCGACAACAACCACCGGGCAAACCTCACCTGCCACGGCTACCGAAGCCGAGGAGGACGACGATGACGACGACGAGGACGCTCCGGAGCCGACGGCTACGACTGCAGCAGCTGAGCCAACTGCAACCGAAGAAGACGATGATGACGACGACGAACCAGCCGCCGGCGAGCCGCGAAAGGGTGGCATCTTCCGAGGGTTGGGACACCATGAGATTTCCAGTCTGAGCCCGGATGACTGGGGCCCGGATGTTCACTACTTCATCGTTGGTAACATCCACGACCGGTTGCTGAAGTTGCATCCGTCGTTTGTGCTGGAGCCATCGCTTTGCGAGTCGTTCGACATTTCGGACGATGGGTTGGTCTACACGTTCAACCTGCGGCAGGGGTTGACCTTCCACGAGGGTGAACCGTTCACCGCCGAGGACATCAAGTACACCTTCGACTTCCGGCGAGACCCGGCCAATGCGGCGGTTATCGCCAACAACTTCGCCTCGGTGGATAACATCGAAGCGGTCGATGACTACACCGTTGTCGTGACGCTTGCAGAAACCAATGCCGCCTTCCTGACGTTGGCTGGTCCGACCGGCATCGTCTCGCACACCTACCATGCCGCCATTGGTGAGGATGCCTACAAGGCCGCACCGAATGGGCTGGGTCCGTTCAAGCTCAAGGAGTGGCGTGCCGCGGAGTTCACCGAGTGTGTTGCCTTCGAGGATCACTGGGAAGGCCCTCCGCATCTGGATGGCATCCGTGAGGACATTGTGCCGGAAGCATCGGTCCGGGCAATTGCGCTCGAGACCGGTGAGACTGATACTTCAGTCTGGCCACTGGTGACCGAGGATAACGTCCGGTTCCGGGACGACCCCAACTACACAACGTTCATCACCTCGAGCCTGTCGGTTAACCACTTCCCGATGAACAACACCCACCCGATTCTCAGCGAGAAAGCCGTTCGCCAGGCAATGATGTTCGCGATTGACCGCGATGACATCGTCAACAACCTCTGGCAGGGGCTGGCAGTCAAGGCAACGGCCAACCTGTCACCGGCGATCGACTTCTACTACGAACCGGACGTCAAGCAGTACCCATTCGACCCGGAGCAGGCGGAAGCGTTGCTCGAGGAAGCCGGCTGGGTGATGGGCAACGATGGTGTGCGCGAGAAGGAAGGCACACGGCTCTCCTTCACCTGCACGGTCATCACCGGCGACCAGGCCCGCAAGCCGGAAGCCGAGCTGGTGCAGCAGTATCTGGCACCAGTCGGGATCGAAATGCTGATCGCCGAGGCGCCGATCGCCACGATCCAGGAGGGTCAGCGAGAGGGCACGATCGACATGTCGCTCTACAACTGGACCTATGGTGGTGGCAGTGGTGAGC
>CAZRNC010000048.1:0-12151 GCA_964601285.1 uncultured Thermomicrobiales bacterium
TGCAGTTTGGAGCCCACACCAGTGAATCTCGCCTAACTTGATGCGAATGGGGCGTCTTGCATACGCCCGGTTGACGCCCTCGGGTGCTGAAGCCGGGCGTATGCAAGACGCTCCTACGCGGATGAACCTCGATCGCAAGCAACGAGAGCGGCGCTCAGGATGACCAATTCACTGTAATGCCAAGGCCAATGTTGGATGTTGTTGGAGCACTCCCGGAACAGCAGAGTGGCGGCGTGATTTTCTTCAGCTTGACAAAACGGTGCGAATGAAGGACAATTATCGGTCGCTGGTGTGAATATCCGCACGAATGCGAAACGATTGATACTTATTTGAGGAAAGCATACCGAAACCCAGAGGTTATTCGGGAGGGGAAGGACTTGCCTTCCCGTTTTAGCGTTCCCGGATTTCAGTTTCCATGCCAACTCAGCGTCGAAAGAAATCTGCGCCAGCATCGGAGCTAGCGCTATTGACCGCGTTCTCCGCGTGGTCAGAAGGAGCACAGGATGTCTCAGCGTGTTCCGGCCGTCAGTGGTTCCAACGGAAGGGTAGCCGATATTGTAGCCGGTTCCGGTGAATCCCGGAAGTCATTTGCTCGTATTCCGTCTGTCGTCGATCTGCCCAACCTTATCCAGATTCAACGTGATTCCTTTGACTGGTTCAAGCGCGAGGGCCTGCACGAATTGTTGCAGGAGATTTCGCCAATCGTTGATTACAACCAGAAGATGGAACTGCACTTCCTGGAGCATTACTTCAGCGAGCCACGTGCTTCCGAAGAAGTGTGCCGCGAACGCGATATGACGTTTGCCGCGCCACTCCAGATTCGCGTCCGCCTGGTGATCCAGGAAACGGGCGAAATCAAGGAGAGCGAAATCTTCCTCGGGGACTTCCCGATGATGACGTCGGAAGGTACCTTCATTATCAATGGCGCCGAGCGCGTCGTTGTTTCGCAGCTGGTCCGTTCGCCGGGCGTCTATTTTGATCTGGTCGAGGATGCCACCAGTGGTCGCAAGCTCTGCAAGGGCAAGCTGATCCCGAACCGTGGCGCATGGCTGGAATTTGAAACGTCCAACCGCGACGTGCTGTCGGTCAAGGTCGACCGCAAGCGCAAGATGCCGATTACGATTCTGTTGCGCGCCATTGGTTACGACACCGACGAGGTACTCGAAGAGCTGTTTGCGGATATCGATACCAATCCTGATCACCGCTACATCGCATCGACCATCGAGCGCGAAGCGACCAAATCCCGCGACGAAGCCCTGATCGAGCTCTACCGGCGCATCCGGCCTGGTGATCCGCCAACCAAGGACAACGCCTCCGGGCTGGTCAACAACCTGTTCTTTGACGGCCGCCGCTACGACCTGGCGCGGGTTGGCCGCTACAAGCTGAACAAGCGCCTCAACCGTGATGCGCCGCTGGATCAGCGCACCCTTAGCCCGGAAGACATTCTCGAGATCATCCGCATGATGGTGAAGCTCAATAATGGAAACGGTACCGGCGATGATATCGATCATCTCGGCAATCGTCGCATCCGTGCCGTCGGAGAGTTGATCCAGATGCATGTCCGCACCGGACTGCAGCGACTCGAGCGCGGTGTCAAGGAGCGCATGACGATCCAGGACATCGAGCAGGTGACGCCAAACGGCCTTATCAGCACTACCCGCCCGGTGATGGCGGCTGTGCGCGAGTTCTTCGGAGGTTCTCAGCTTTCACAGTTCATGGACCAGACCAACCCGCTGGCTGAGTTGACCAACAAGCGGCGTCTGTCGGCGCTTGGGCCAGGTGGCCTTAGCCGGGACCGTGCCGGGTTCGAAGTGCGCGACGTGCACCACTCGCACTATGGCCGGATTTGCCCGATTGAAACGCCGGAAGGGCCGAACATTGGTTTGATCGGCTCGCTGGCAACCTACGGCAAGATCAACGAGTTCGGGTTCATCGAAACTCCGTATCGCAAGGTTCACCACTTGGTGCCGCTTCGCGATGCTGATGGGAATGCCCACCCGGATACCGAAATGCTGGAAGGCCGGCTGCTGACTGCTGACATCAAGATTGGCAGGACCACGCTTGCGGCCGGCGATGCGCTGACCAAGGCGAATGTCAAGAAGCTGGTCGATAGTGAGCTGCCGGCTGTGCGGGTCCGTCCGTTCATCGTGGACCGGCCGGAGGATATTCACTTCCTCTCTGCCGACCGCGAAGAGCAGTTCTGGATCGCGCCGGCAAATGCAATGGTCGATGAGGATGGCTACTTCGTCGAGGACGAAGTCGCCGTGCGTCACGACGGTGAGTTCTTCATGGTCCCGCCGACACAGGTGGACTACACCGACGTTTCACCGAAGCAGATCGTTTCGGTCGCAACGGCCCTTATCCCGTTCCTGGAGCATGACGACGCAAACCGTGCCCTCATGGGCGCAAACATGCAGAAGCAGGCCGTTCCGCTGATTCGTCCGGATTCGCCGATTGTCGGCACCGGTGTCGAATACCGCGCAGCGCGTGACTCCGGTCAGGTTGTAGTTGCCGACGAACCGGGCACGGTGGTCAAGGCAACCGCCCAGGAGATCATCGTTGAGCTGGATAGTGGCGGCGAGCGAGCCTACCGGCTGCAGAAGTTTGTCCGGTCGAACCAGGATACCTGCATCAATCAGCGTCCGAGCGTGTCTCGCGGCGACAGGGTAGATGCCGGGACGATCCTTGCTGATTCGTCCAGCACCGACGATGGCGAACTGGCGCTCGGCCAGAACGTGCTTGTTGCGTTCATGTCGTGGGAGGGTGGAAACTTTGAAGACGCCATCCTGCTGAGCGAGCGGCTGGTTCGTGACGATGTGTATACGTCGATCCACATTGAGAAATATGAGACCGAGGCCCGCGACACCAAGCTCGGTCCGGAAGAAATCACCCGCGACATTCCGAACGTTGGCGAGGACAGCCTCTCCAACCTCGATGAGAGCGGCATCATCCGGATTGGTGCCGAAGTCCGGCCAAACGACATTCTTGTTGGCAAGGTCACTCCTCGGGGTGAGACCGAGCTCTCTGCCGAGGAGCGGTTGCTCCGCGCGATCTTCGGCGAGAAATCTCGCGAGGTGAAAGACACCTCGCTCCGGGTGCCGCACGGTGTGCATGGCAAGGTGATCGACGTCAAGCAGTTCCAGCGCGATGAAGACAGCGAGCATGAACTGCCGGCCGGGGTCAATGAGATGGTCCGGGTCATGATCGCCCAGAAGCGGAAGATCTCCGAGGGCGACAAGATGGCCGGCCGTCACGGCAACAAGGGTGTGATCTCCAAGATCATGCCGGTTGAGGACATGCCGTACCTGCCGGACGGAACGCCAATCGATGTCATTCTGAACCCGATTGGTGTGCCATCGCGGATGAACATCGGCCAGGTGCTGGAAACACACCTCGGCTGGGCAGCATCTGCGCTCAACATCAAGGTTGCGACGCCGGTCTTCGACGGCGCGTCGGAGCAGGACGTCGAGGATATGCTGGTGCAAGCCGGCCTGCCCAAGGACGGCAAGGTCTGGCTCTATGACGGACGAACCGGCGAGAAGTTCGATCGCCCGGTTACCGTTGGATATATGTACGTGTTGAAGCTCGTCCACCTGGTGGAGGACAAGATTCACGCACGGTCGACCGGACCGTACTCGCTGGTTACCCAGCAGCCGTTGGGTGGCAAGGCGCAGTTCGGCGGGCAGCGGTTTGGCGAGATGGAAGTGTGGGCGCTGGAAGCCTATGGCGCAGCTTACACACTCCAGGAGATGCTGACCGTCAAGTCCGACGATGTGGTTGGCCGCGTCAAGACATACGAAGCGATTGTCAAGGGCGACGAGATCAACGAAGCCGGCGTGCCGGAATCGTTCAAGGTACTCGTCAAGGAACTGCGGTCGCTCGGCCTTTCGATCGATGTTATTAACGAAGACGACCAGACCGTCGAATTCACGGAGGATACGTCGCGTGACCTCCTTTCCAATCTGGACCGAATTAACCTCAGTGGATTCGAGCGGACCGAGGACTAAGGGCCGGAGGACGGATTGCCGGCCCGATCAGGGTCTTTTCGAGCGTAGTAACGCCTAGTGAGACCGGTGAGAACCAACATGCAGACAATGGGACAGATCAATCGAAACGACAGCAGGCGATCAATCGATGTGAACAACTTCGACGCGATCCAGATCAGCCTTGCTTCACCCGAAAGTATCCGCGGCTGGTCGTATGGTGAAGTCACCAAGCCTGAAACCATCAACTACCGAACACTGAAGCCGGAGCACGGCGGGTTGTTCTGCGAGCGCATCTTTGGCCCGCAGCGCGACTGGGAGTGCTATTGCGGTAAGTACAAGCGGATTCGCCATGCCGGAACTGTTTGCGACAAGTGTGGTGTCGAAGTCACGCGCTCCAAGGTTCGCCGTGAGCGCATGGCGCACATCGAGCTTGCTGCGCCAGTCACCCACATCTGGTACGTGAAGGGCACGCCGAGCCGCCTTGGTCTGCTGCTCGATATCTCGCCACGCAACCTGGAGCGTGTGCTCTACTTCGCTTCCTACCTGGTGACAGAGGTCGACGTTGAGTCTCGCGATCAGTTGATCGAGACGATCTACGGCGAGCTTGCCGAAGAACTGAGCGAACTCGAAGCCGAACTCGAGCGACGCCGGACAGAGTTGACCGCCGAGAGCGAAAGCGAAATCGCCAACCTGGTGCAGGCTGCCGCCGGCGTAACATCTGGTGTCCAGAAGGCGCTGGATGAGAACCTTGCCGAGATCAACGCTGCCGCCGACGCGGTGAAGGCACAGATTGAAGGCTCCCTGAACGAATCCGCTGAGGAAGCGATTTCGTTCAACGGAGTCGAGATCGTCAAGGCCGGTGCCGCAATTAATGAAGACGCACTGGCAACGCTGAAGGAAGAGCGCGAGAAGGCTGTGACTGCTGCGCAGGCACAGGCAGAGCACGACTCCGTAAGTGCATCCGCGCTGAGCGAAGCCGAGACCGATCAGATTCAGTCGGCCACCAGCGACAGCGTGCGCCAGAGCGAATCCGAATATGAAACACAGAAGAACGACCTCAAGGCTGAGGCCGAAGATATCATCAAGCAGATCAAGAGCCTGGAGCTCTATCAGGTACTGACGGAAACGCAGTACCGTGAGCTGAGCGATCTTGCCCCGGGCGTGTTCAGGGCCGCAATGGGTGCTGAAGCCGTCTACGACGTCGTGACCAAGGTCGACCTCGACGAGATTGCTGTCAGCTTGCGGAACGACCTGCACCGGATGACCGGCCTGCGTTCCAAGAAGGCTGCCAAGCGTCTCCGCGTAGTTGAGGCCCTCCGCAAGAGTGGCAACCGGCCGGAGTGGATGATCTTCACTGCTCTGCCGGTGATCCCGCCGGATCTCCGTCCGATGGTGCAGCTCGATGGTGGCCGATTTGCCACTTCTGACCTGAACGACCTCTATCGCCGTGTGATTAACCGGAACAACCGGCTCAAGCGACTGCTTGAGCTTGGCGCTCCGGACATCATCGTCCGTAACGAGAAGCGCATGCTCCAGGAAGCTGTTGACGCGCTGATCGACAACGGCCGGCGTGGACGCGTTGTTTCCGGATCGGGCAAGCACAAGCTCAAGAGCCTTTCCGACATGTTGAAGGGCAAGCAGGGACGGTTCCGACAGAACCTGCTTGGCAAGCGTGTCGACTATTCCGGCCGTTCCGTCATCGTGGTTGGCCCGGACCTGAAGCTGAACCAGTGTGGTCTGCCGAAGCGGATGGCGCTGGAGCTCTTCAAGCCGTTCGTCATGCACAGCCTCGTGGCCCATGGTCATGCACATAACATCAAGGCCGCCAAGCGCCTCGTTGAGAAGGTCGATTCCCGGGTTTGGGACGTGCTGGAAGAGGTTATCAAGGAGTACGTCGTGCTCCTGAACCGCGCTCCGACGCTCCACCGGCTCGGCATTCAGGCGTTCGAGGTCAAGCTGATCGAAGGTTCGGCCATTCAGATTCACCCGCTGGTTTGCTCGGCGTTCAACGCTGACTTTGACGGCGACCAGATGGCGGTTCACGTGCCGCTATCCAAGAAGGCCCAGGCCGAGGCACGGGCACGGATGCTGTCTACCGCAAACCTGCTCGACCCGTCCGATGGCAACCCGGTCATCGCACCAACGCTTGAAATCGTTATGGGTTGCTACTACATGACGATCGAACGCGAAGGCATGAAGGGCGAAGGCAAGGTCTTCTCGAGCGGCGCAGAGGTCGAACTGGCCTATCAAGCCGGCGTTGTTGACCTGCACGCCCGCATCCGGGTGATGGATCCGAAGGGCACGCTCTCGGTGCGCAGCAGCCACTCCGCTCCGGCAGAGGGACTGATCGAAACGACCGTTGGCCGCGTGATCTTCAACCGGGAAATCCCCCCGGAAATGGCGTTCTACAACGAGATGATGAACCGCAAGGCGCTGGCCAAGCTGATCGGTGATCTCTATCACCAGATGGGCGCCCAGATTACCGCCGAGGTTGCCGACAAGATCAAGGACGTCGGATTCCGCTTCGCAACGGTTTCCGGTCTGACGATCGGCCTGCACGATGTGACGGTTCCGGAGAGCAAGGCGTTGATCCTTGGCGAGGCAGACTCGTCGGTGAAGGAGATCGAGCGCCAGTATCGCCGCGGTACGATCACCGAAACCGAGCGGCACGACCAGGTTGTGAAGATCTGGCAGGACACCCGTGAAGTGCTCCAGGACGCTGTTCAGGAGTCGATGGACAAGGATAACTCCCTGTACATCATGACCTTCTCCGGGGCGAAGGGTAATATCAACCAGATCAGCCAGATGGCCGGTATGCGGGGCCTGATGCTTGACCCGAAGGGCAACATCATGGACTTCCCGATCCGCTCAAACTTCCGTGAGGGTCTGGACGTCTTCGAATACTTCATCTCGACGCACGGTGCGCGTAAGGGTGGTGCTGACACTGCTCTCCGCACGGCGGACTCCGGCTACCTGACTCGCCGGCTCGTGGACGTTGCCCAGGATGTGATCATTACCGCACAGGATTGCGGCACTGATCAGACCATGCGCATCTACACTGCTGGCCAGCAGAGTGACGAAACCTTCTACTCGTCCATCGTGGGCCGGGTTTCCGGCGGTGCGGTGGTCACGGCTGATGGTGAATTGCTCTTTGAAAAGGGTGATGAGATCACCGAAGCCATGGCGGAAGCGGCGTTCAATAGCGGTGTTGAGTATGTCGATGTTCGCACACCGATGAACTGTGGACAGTCCTACGGAATCTGTGCCCGGTGCTATGGACGCAACCTGGCGAGCGGGCATCTGGTGGAGATGGGCGAGGCTGTTGGCATCATTGCTGCACAGTCGATTGGTGAGCCGGGAACCCAGCTGACCATGCGAACCTTCCACACTGGTGGTGTCGCCCATGCTGACGACATCACGACTGGTCTCCCGAGAATTCAGGAGCTGTTCGAAGCTCGAGAGCCAAAGGGTAAGGCGATCCTGACCGAGATCGCCGGCACCGTCGAGATCATCCTGGAGGACGAGGTTCGCAAGATCATCGTCACCAACCCGGATGTCATCCGTGTCGATGTCAAGGTTCCTGAGGGGCATGTCATCAACGTCAAGGATGGTGAAACGATCAAGCGCGGCGCAGAACTGGCAATCACTGCCGATGGCTCGGCACCGCCAATCATCTCGACAGTTGATGGCGACGTCTTCATCGACGAAGGCACGCTGACGATTGTCAGTGACAACACGGAAACCAAGGAATACACCGTTTCCCACGCTGCCTACGTCCGGGTGAACGACGGCGACCACGTTGAGCCGGGTACCCAGCTGACCGACGGTTCGCGCGATCCGCAGGAAGTGCTCTCCACGCTCGGCCGCGATGCCGTCCAGCGCATGCTGGTGGAGGAAGTGCTCTATGTGTATCGCTCACAGGGTGTGGATACCAACGACAAGCATATCGAGGTCATTGTCCGGCAGATGCTGCGCAAGGTGAGCATCGACGATCCGGGCGATACCGATCTCCTGCCGGGTGAGCTTGTTGACCGGTTCCGGTTCAACGAGATCAACGACGAGATGATCGCGCAGGGTGGAGAGCCATCGACGGCTCAGGAAGTGATTCTTGGTATTACCAAGGCATCGCTGGAAACCGATTCCTTCCTGTCGGCAGCATCGTTCCAGGAGACGACACGAGTGCTCACGCAATCGGCGATCGAAGGAAAGATCGACCGGCTGCGCGGATTGAAGGAAAACGTCATCATCGGCAAGCTCATCCCTGCCGGTTCCGGCTTTGCCATCGGGCAGGAAGTCGAAGCTGTAGCAGTGGAACCGGAAGCCGAAGTGGTCCCGCGCTCGATCGAAGAGGTGGAAGACTTGCTCTCCACTGCGCCGGCCGCGGAGGCAACGGACGAGGAAGCTGTCGAAGAAGACACGACGGAAGTGGACGAAGTCGCCTGGGTAGACTCGACCAATAATGACGACTAGATGATGTTGGTGCAAGGCTGGCCGGGGCTGCTGATGCTGCCCCGGCCGGTTTTGGCTTCGGTATCAAGAAACCGACATTGACAGTAATCCGGTGGGTTGTTAGAATCCTAGCTTGTGACCGTGCCACACGGTTGCCGTTGGGGAGTGGATTCGAAATCTCATCAGAGTTGCCGAACGCTGTCGAGCGAACCAGGATGACGTACGGGTTTGAGACATTGGTCTCTCTAGGGAGTGGTAGTTAGTGCCGACAATTAACCAACTCGTCCGGAATGGGCGTAAAAAGGTTAAGAAGAAGACCAAGGCGCCCGCATTGCGGTTTACAAACAATGCCCTGGGACGCTATTCGGGTCGATTGCGGAGAGGTAAAGGCTCGCCACAGAAGCGTGGCGTGTGCACCCAGGTCCGCACGATGACTCCAAAGAAGCCCAACTCCGCGCTTCGCAAGATCGCCAGAGTTCGGTTGTCGAATAATATGGAAGTCACCGCCTACATTCCGGGCGAGGGCCATAACCTGCAGGAGCACTCGGTCGTATTGATCCGGGGCGGCAAGGTGAAGGACCTCCCAGGCGTGCGGTATCACGTTATTCGAGGCGCGCTGGACGCGCGCGGTGTCGACAACCGCAAGCAAGGGCGGTCGAAGTACGGAACGAAAAAGGCTCGAGGATAATCTTCCACCGTCCGGGTATCGCACCCGGATACATGGTTGACCCTCTTGCAAGATCGTACGGGACGAGAGCGGCCTCACGGTTTTTTACACGTGTCGACCGCTTTTGTGTGTGATTTGGACCGAGTATCCAGCGTTTCGCAGCCCGGACATCCGGGCACAAACCAGAACGACCCAATGGGAGGAAATGTACATGCCACGACGCGCCAAAGTGCAGGTAAGGGTCATTGAACCGGATTCACGATATGGCAGTGTGCTCGTCGCTACCTTTGTTAACAAACTGATGGAGCGCGGCAAGAAGGGCACCGCCGAGCGCATCGTTTACGACGCGTTCGAGATTGTCGAAAGCCGGGCCGGCCGGGATCCCCTGGAAGTGTTCCAGCAGGCGATCACCAATTCGACACCGGTCATTGAAGTCAAGCCGCGGCGTGTTGGTGGTGCGACCTATCAGGTGCCGATCCAGATTGAAGGCAGCCGGCGACTCTCGCTGGCGATGCGCTGGTTGCTCGCCTCGTCAAAGGCCCGCTCCGGTCGCTCGATGTCAGACAAGCTGGCAAACGAAATTCTGGACGCCTACAACAACACCGGCGCAACGATCAAGCGGCGCGAGGATACGCACCGGATGGCCGAAGCAAACCGGGCATTCTCCCATTACCGTTGGTAGTTCCGCATCTCAGACCGGCAGCAGCAGATGCTGTTCGCCCCGGGCAGAAAGATTGAGACTGGATGAGTACTGAAACCGTCATGAAAGCAGTGACCGAGGGTGCCCAGAGGCTCCTTCGTACACGGAATATCGGCATCATTGCGCATATTGATGCTGGCAAGACGACGACCACCGAGCGAATCCTCTTCTATACGGGACGGGTTCACAAACCCGGTGAAACCCACGAGGGTTCGGCCACCATGGACTGGATGGCCCAGGAGCGCGAACGCGGCATTACCATTACGTCGGCCGCGACGACCTGTTTCTGGAATGACCACAGGATCAATATTATTGATACTCCTGGTCACGTGGACTTCACCGCCGAAGTGGAGCGCTCGCTCCGCGTCCTTGATGGCGGTGTTGTTGTGTTTGACGCCGTTGCCGGCGTTGAGCCGCAGTCGGAAACCGTCTGGCGCCAGGCTGACAAATACACGGTTCCGCGCATCTGTTTCATCAACAAGATGGACCGCACCGGTGCCAATTTCTGGCGAACCGTGGAAATGATCGTCGACCGGCTCAAGGCGAAGCCGGCAATCATCCAGTTGCCGATGGGCGCCGAGGCGGAATACGCCGGCCTGATCGACCTCCTGACGATGGAAGCGGTCATCTACCACGACGACATGGGCCAGAACATCGAGGTCACGGACATCCCGGCCGAGTACGCAGATGAAGCACAGACTCGACGCCAGGAGCTGGTGGAGGCAATCGCCGAAACCGATGAAGAACTGCTGATGCGCTATCTCGAAGGCGAAGAGATCAGCGTCGAAGAGCTCAAGCGGGCGTTGCGTGGAGCGACTGCACGGTCCGAGCTGGTTCCTGTGCTGAATGGCACGGCGCTGAAGAACAAGGGCGTTCAGCGAATGCTGGATGCTGTCGTTGATTACCTGCCGTCGCCGCTCGAAGTCGCTGCGATTCAGGGAACTGTTCCGGGAAGCGACGAAGTCGAGACCCGGGAAACTGATCCTGATGCACCGTTCTCGGCGCTGGCATTCAAGATCATGGCTGACCCGCATGTTGGCCGGCTCGCCTTCATTCGTGTCTATTCCGGCACGATGCAGTCCGGTTCGTACGTGATGAACTCCACCAAGGGTGATCGCGAACGTGTTGGCCGGCTGCTGCAGATGCATGCCAACAGTCGTGAAGAGATCCAGTCGATCGGTGCCGGCGACATTTGCGCCGTCATCGGGTTGAAGACAACCTTTACCGGCGATACGCTCTGTGACCCGGCCAATCCGATCATCCTGGAATCGATTACATTCCCGGAGCCGGTTATCGAGGTTGCCATCGAACCCAAGACCCGTAGCGACCAGGACAAGATGGGTATGGCGCTGGCACGTCTGGCCGAAGAAGACCCAACCTTCCGGTTGCGAACCGATGATGACACCGGTCAGACGATCATCATGGGCATGGGTGAGCTTCACCTGGATGTGCTCGTCGACCGCATGCTTCGTGAATTCAAGGTGTCGGCCAACGTCGGCAAGCCGCAGGTCGCCTATCGCGAGACGCTCTCCAAGGCGGTACGCGTTGAGGGCCGGTTCGTCCGGCAGTCCGGTGGACGTGGTCAGTTCGGTCATGTCTGGCTGGAAGTCGAGCCGATGGAGCGAGGCTTCGGCTATGAGTATGTGGATGGCATCGTTGGTGGTGTTGTTCCCCGCGAGTACATCGGGTCGGTCAGCAATGGCGTTCAGGAGGCGATGGTCACCGGTGGACCGGCTGGCTATCCGATTGTCGACCTGAAGGTCACGCTCGTTGATGGTTCGTATCACGACGTTGACTCGTCGGAAATGGCGTTCAAGATCGCTGGTTCGATGGCGCTGCAGGAGGCCGTGCGGCGTGGTGGCGCGATAGTTCTCGAACCGGTGATGCACGTCGAAGTTACGACCCCTGAAGACTTCATGGGTGATGTGATCGGTAATCTGAACGCCAAGCGTGGTCGGATCGAGGGTCTGGAAGCCCGCGCCGGTGCGCAGGTCATCCGGGCGCTGGTGCCGCTGGCGTCGATGTTCGGCTACACAACTGAATTGCGTTCCATGACCCAGGGTCGCGCCGCGTCGTCGATGGAGTTCGCTCACTACGAGCCGCTCCCGCCGAACCTGGCTCAGGAACTTGTTTCGAAGAATCAGCGAGCTTAGCGCAGAATCACACCGGCACCGCAACGTACGCGGGCCGTTGAAGTAGCGGGAGGAGATGCCAAGGTGGCCAAGCAGAAATTTGAGCGAACGAAGCCGCACGTCAATGTCGGCACCATTGGACACGTTGACCACGGCAAGACTACGTTGACAGCAGCGATTACCAAGACGATGGCGTTGGCCGGTCGTGCCCAGGTAC
>CAZRNC010000049.1:0-2542 GCA_964601285.1 uncultured Thermomicrobiales bacterium
TGATCGGCATTCAGTCGTCGATGATCCGTCAGGACGGCGAGGAATTCGACGTCGCACGCCGGGTTACACACGAAGTCATCAGCTTCGCGAACGGTGTCTGCGCGGAAGAAAGCTGCTCGTTCAACTGGGTTGATGAGACCGCCCCATCTTCCGGGGATGGAGGCACAAACTTCTACAGGACATGGGAGCGCACCGACCGGCCGGTGGATGATGGACAGGTCAGCCGCACCTGGATGTGGGGTCCTGAGCCGTTCACCGATGTCGGCTACGAGGATTACGCCGAAGCTCCGGGCGGACAACGGCAGGTGCAGTATTTCGACAAATCCCGTATGGAGATCACCAATCCCAATGGCGATCCCAACTCGATCTGGTACGTCACCAACGGACTACTGGTCGTCGAGATGACCTCTGGCCGCATGCAGGTTGGTAATAACCAGTTCATTGACCGCTACGCAGCTGACATCAATGTGGCCGGCGACGGTAACGATCTGGACTCTCCGACCTACGAAACAATCGGCTGGAACATCGAGGATGGCCATACGCTGAGTAACGGCCAGCTGATCGTTGGTGTGATCGACTGGCTCGGCTACGACCCTGGCATGACCTTCATTATGCAAGACATTCTCGGCGCCTATGGCGTCACTGCCGGCCCGTATTCGCCAGAAACCGGCAAACACACGGCCTCAGTCTTCTGGGAGTTCATGAACTCGAACGCTCTGGTCTACCAAAACGGCGGATTGGTGGTTGCCCCACTCTTTGAGAACCCCTACTACGCCACCGGACTGCCAATCGACCAGCCATGGTGGGCCGAGGTCCGGGTAGCTGGTACCTACAAGTGGGTGCTGATCCAGTGCTTCGAGCGTCGCTGCCTGACCTACACACCGGATAATCCACCAGGCTGGCAGGTCGAGGCCGGCAATGTTGGCCAGCACTACTACAGTTGGCGATATGAATAACGGAACCGTACCGGGTCGGAAGTAGCATGCAAAGCAGACGATCTGCGGGTACGATATGGCATCGAACAAATACGTGCCGAAATCATCGGCTGATATTGGGGAGTCTGCATGTCGACCAAGACCGACGCCAAGGTTGAGGCTATCCGCGCCCAACTGCCGGCTGTTCACGCCAAGGCATATCTCAACACCGGCACCAACGGACCGATCGCGAACGTTACCGCCGACGCGATGGCCGAAATGGCTCGCGCAGAATACGAAGATGGCCGTATCAATATGGCCAGCTGGATGTCCAAATTCGAAGTTCGAGACGCTACCCGGGAAATCGTCGCCCAGGCATTCGATGTGCCATCCAGCGAGATCGCCCTCACGCAGCTCACCACCGAGGGCATGAACATCATGATCCACGGTATCGACTGGCAGCGTGGCGATGAGGTCATCATCACCAATCTCGAACATCCGGGCGGACAGTTGCCGCTCTATGTTGTTGCCCGGCGTTACGGTGTTCGCATCAAGCTGGCCGACCTCGGTGTCGGTGATGGTGACGTGCCCGGCAAAATCGAAAAACTGATCGGCAAGCGCACCCGTGCGCTGGTCATCTCGCACGTTGCCTGGAACACCGGAGCTGTCCTGCCATTGAAGGAAATCGTCGAGACCTGTCGCAAGCACGATGTGCTGGTGCTGGTCGACGGCGCACAGTCCGCAGGGCAGATCGACATGCAACTCAGCGAAGTCGATGCTGATGGCTACGCCGTGCCGGGCCAGAAATGGATGTGTGGCCCGGAAGGTACCGGAACGCTCTGGGTCAGCGAATCGCGACTATCGCTGTTCGAGCAGACCTATGTCAACTATTTCAACGCCATGGGCGGCTTCGACTTCGCCGGCGGCCACTTCCTGCCAACGCCTGGCGCAGCACGCTACGACCGGATTGCCACCTACTTCCCGCTCATCGCCGGGCAAAAAGCGTCCACCGAGTGGCTGGTGAACGATGTCGGCATGGACTGGGCACGCACCAGGATCAAGGCGCTTGGCGAACTTGCCCACAACACGCTCTCCAACGTCGACGGTGTCACGGTCATCACACCGAAGTCGAACATGGCGGGGCTGGTCTCGTTCAATCTGGATGGCCAAACACCGGACGAACTGGTTGCAGCCCTGGATGAACGCGGATTCACCCTGCGCACCATCCACGGCCCGGACTGCGTCCGTCTCGCCACCGGCTTCTACAACACCGAAGAGGAGATTACAGGTCTCGGCGAGGCGCTTAACGAGATTCGCAAGTCGCTCTAAGCCGGAACGGTTCCGGCATCCCGCTATACTCGAAGACAGGGATCTGTTGGAGAAACGGGGAGAACCATTGCGTTCGCAGCCCCGTTTCTCCAACCGGCAGAAACGCAAAACAGGAAAGGGCGGGAGCATGACTGCAGCCGGAGAGAACACGACTGACAGGGGGACCGTCCTCCTGATTGGCGGCACCGGCTATGTCGGTGATGTCATGCGCAACCGCATCCGCGATGCCGGTTACTTCCGAGAGCCGCTGGCCGGTGAGCAGTAGCAACCTGAGCAGCGGACCGTAGGGGTAGGGAGTG
>CAZRNC010000049.1:2552-12125 GCA_964601285.1 uncultured Thermomicrobiales bacterium
CGCATTTCCTGCAACCGCATCCGCAATGCCGGTTACACCGTCCGGCTGATGACCCGATCACACGAAAGCAACAGCCACTACGAAGCCGAAGGCTTTCAGGCAGTTACCGGCGACGTTGGCAATCCCGAATCGCTGGTCCGGGCGATGGACGGAGTCGATGCCACCGTCAATCTGGTCGCGATCATCAAGGAGAAGGGCGACGTCACCTTCGAGAAAGTCAACTATCAGGGCTCGGTCAACGTTGCCAACGCAGCCCGCCAGGCAGGAATCGACCGGTTGATCCAGATGAGCGCGCTCGGGGCAGGCAATCTGCCGGAATTCCCCTACCACTTCACCAAATGGCGCGCCGAAAACCACATCAAGGATCTCGATCTCACCTGGACGATCTTCCGTCCGTCGATCATCTTCGGCCCCGGCGACAAGGAACAGTTTGTCACCCAGCTGGCCGATGTCGTTCGCCAGGCTCCGGTCACGCCAGTCATCGGCGATGGCAACAACATGTTCCAGCCGATCCACCTCAACGATGTTGCCGCCTCATTCATCCGGGCGCTCGACGACCCGGCCACCACCGGCGGCCAGACCTACGAACTGGGAGGGCCGGAACAGCTCTCCTACGAAGAAATGCTCGATGAAATCGGCAAGGCTCTCGGCAAGCAGAAGCGCAAAGTCCACATCCCGCCCAGCCTGATGAACATTGCCGTCAGCATCATGAACCCGCTCCCACTGATCGAGCCACCGGTCACGAAAGACCAGCTCAAAATGCTCAAACTCGACAACACCACCGACGCCAATGCCACCCCCAACCTGATCGGCCACGATCCGACCCCGTTCCGGGGGAACATCGACTACATCCAGAAGTAACAACCAGCCCGGGATTGCAGTACGATGCACCAATTGGCGATCTGCCAACAATTGGAACAGCAATCGAAAAGAGGGCATTGTGATTCTGGAACTTCGGGAGTATCGAATGCTTCCCGGTCAGGAAGAGGCGTGGGTCGCGTTCATGGAGGAGGAGATCATCCCCTTCCAAACCAGCATCGGGATGGAGATTCTCGGCAGCTTTGTTGACGAGCAGGACCCGGGCCATTATGTCTGGCTACGTCGCTTCGAGAGCGAAGCCGAGCGCGAGCGCCTCTATGCAGCTGTGTACGAAGACGACCACTGGAAGAACAACATTGCGCCGAACATACCCCAGCTAATCGACCGGGAGAAGGCCGTCGTCACCCGGCTGATTCCGACGCCGAAGTCCGCCATTCAGTAATCGAGTTGCCGGCCGGACATTGCCCTTGCCTTTCTCATTACCATACGGTAATATATTATTATCTTACCCGATAGTAATGTGCAAGGTTAGCCCATGCCGGAGGTAACTCGTTCTATTGAAATCAAGGCCGAGCCAGCAGCAGTCTGGCGTTGGTTGGCAACCCAGGAGGCGTTGCGGGGCTGGATCCATCCGGAGCTCGAAATCGATCTCCAGATCGGCGGAGCCTACCGGATGAAGGAGGCAGACGCTGATACCTGGATTAGTGGGACGGTGCTGGAGTTGGACCCGGAGGAGCGGTTGATTCTCTCCTGGATGGAAGAAGGCGGCGACTGGGTATATCCTGGACGGCTGGTCATCACACTGGAACCAACGTCAGCTGGCACCCGGGTTACGCTCTGCCACGACGGGTTCGCCGGCATCGGCAAACCGGGATGGCAGAAAACAGTCGAAGCCTACGAAATCGGCAGCGACCGCCATAACCTGCTCAACAAGTTGGAACAGCTGGTCACCGGGCAAACTGCCCATGCCGCATAGTGCTACGGACGAACTCTTCAAGGCGCTGGCCGACCCTACCCGCCGGCGGATGCTCGATCTGCTGGCCGAGCGAGGCAGCCTGTCTGTTGGCGAGCTGGTTGGCGAGTTTCCCGACCTGGTGGCATCCGGTATCTCCAAACACCTGATGGTACTGCGTGCTGCCGGGCTGGTCACCGCCACCCGTGAGGGCCGGCAACAGATCTACACCATCAACGCCGAGGTACTCGGGTCGATCCTGGCACCATGGCTGGCGAAGTACGAGCCGTACTGGACCGGCGCCCTCGAACGGCTGCGTGATGCCGTCGAGAACGACACTCCACCAGATTAGGTTTTACAGAGACGACCCGGTGCCGGGTCGTCTCTACCAGTTCAGGCATGCGCTGCCATCGCTCATCGCGCGCTTCATTGTTCGTGTCAGCTCTCCTCGGCCCAGGGGACGGCGCCTTCCCAACGATTGAGATAGGTCGTTTCGGTCGAGGGGAGGCGATTCGTTGGGCCGAATCGACCGCGTGGGTAACCGAGCGGAATGCACAGGTGGAATTCGGCAGTCTCCGGGATCCCCAGCAATTCGTACACCCGCTCCATCACCTGCGGATGAAGCGTTGTCGGCACTGAACCGACACCGAGCGCCCGCGCAGCAAGCATCAGGTTCTGCACACCCGGCAATACAGAATTCGCCTGCCCCTTCACGGTCGACAACGCCAGCACGATGCAGGGCGCATCGGCCATCTCCTCAGCCAGTAGCGACGCTGAACGAGGCACCTTTTCCTCGTCAGGAATCTCTTCCCGAGTGGTCCAGGGCATACCTTCATCGCGCCGCTTTGCCCACCACGCTTCTTTGTAGAGCGCGCCGAACTTGCGGATGACCTCGGGGTCAGTAAGCACCAGCCAGCGGCCACGCTGCATATTGCCGCCGTTTGGCGCCTTGATCGCAGCTTCAATAATCGTGCGAATGTCCTCGATCGGGATCGGGTCAGGCTTCAGCCGGCGAATCGACCGCTGGGTGTAGATGGCCTCACCAAGCGGCATCGCCAGACGTGTCTGTTCTGTCTCTGTCATGGTGTTGTTCCTTTCTCAAGTCCTCCGTAGGGCGTATTGCATACGCCCGGAGCCAACTATTTCAGGATCATCGAACGTACGCGGGGAAGAACGGTGTTTAGATTGTCATCCTGAGCTTGTCGAAGGATCTCGAGCCACGAATCGTTCGAGGTGACGGCAAGTTTCATGGACAGAGATCCTTCGACGTCGCTTAGGATGACAGATAACCTGGCATGGACAAGCCCAAATCCGAACTACTCGATACCGATGATGCAACACCCCCCTACGGAGATGAGGGAGATACCCTACTTCACGTAGAGTTCTTCCCACTTCTCATGCGCATCCCAGGCTTTGGCAACGAGATCGGGATCGGTCATCAGGTCGAGCGCGGTCAAGGTCATCGCCGTCGAGACCTTGATGAACTGGTCGTAGCCGAATTCCGACCCGCTGGCTTCGAGCACTTCCTGGGAGTGGCCAGGGATCGGCTCGTGGGCGATGGCGAACGACCCGGTCACCGACGGCACGACGTAGGAAACGTTGCCAAAGTCGGTCGAGTGCATGCCGCGACCTTCACGCGCGTTGGAGAGATCCAGCCCCGCCTCTGCCATGTTCCGGTTGTAGACCTCGCCGATGACATAGCTCGGCCGCATGTCGTAGATCTCCCGGCCGTCCTGAATCTTCACCTCACAGCCGGTCGCCAGAGCAGCGCCCCGGCCAATGTCCTTGACCTTGGCCAGCAACTCCTTCAGGTAGTCCCGGCTGTCGGCCCGCACCGAGATCCGGGCGGCTGCGTATTTCGGCACCACATTGGCTGCATCGCCACCATGGGTGATGATGCCGTGGATGCGGCCTTCCATCCGGATGTGCTGGCGCAGGGCATCGATTCCAGTGAAGAGCTGGATGACGGCATTCAAGGCATTGACGCCGTTGAACGGATCCATCGCCGAATGGGCCGGCTTGCCGAAGAACTCGAAGGTGAGTCCGCTGACCGCCAGATTGGTGCCGGATGGCCAGTTGGTTGGCGCGCTGGTCTGGTGGCCGGCATGATGGATCATCAGCGCAGCATCGACACCTTCAAACGCGCCTACCTCCAGCTCGAACACCTTGCCACCGCCGCCCTCTTCCGCCGGCGTGCCGATCACCTCAAACGTGCCACCGATTTCGTCGATGACCGCCTTCATGCCAATTGCACTTGCCAGGCCAGACGCGCCGATGAGGTTATGTCCACAGCCATGGCCGATCCCCTTGAGGGCGTCATACTCGGCAAGGACAACAACGTTCGGCCCTGGTTTGCTTGATTTCAGTGTTGCGCGGAACGCGGTCTCCAGCCCGGCATAGGGCTTTTCGACTTCATAGCCAACTTCTCGCAGATGGTCGGCCAACAAGTTCGAGGCCATGAACTCCTCGAAACCCAACTCCGGATTCACCCGGATTGTCTCCGAAACCTCGACAATATGGTCCCGTTCGCTGGCGATCGCCGCCTTGACCTTCTCCCGTAGCTCCTGGCTCGCTGCCATGTCGTTGTTTCCTTATCTTTTTGCTATCCCCTTGAAGGTGCTGCCCAACGCGCTTCCGTAAGGGCGTATTGCATACGCCCGGTTTGATGCCTCGGTGGTTCAACGGGCGTATGCAATACGCCCCTACGGAGACCCGGGGGTCTTTATTTCACGTAGAGCGCATCCCAGTTCTTGTGGGCAGCCCAAGCTTCGGCGACCAGGTTCGGGTCTGAAAGCAGATCCAGCGCCGTCAAGGTCATGGCTGTTGAAACCTTGATGAACTGGTCATAGCCGAACTCCGAGCCGGACGCATCGACGACCTGCTGGGAGTGGCCGGGAATCGGGTCGTGACTGATCGCAAATGAACCGGTGACCGATGGCACAACGTAGGAGACATTGCCAAAGTCGGTCGAAGCAAACCCACGGCCAGTGCGGGTCTGGGAAGTATCCAGCCCGACCTCTTCCATATTCTTGTGATAGACATTGCCGACAACATAGCTCGGGCGCATGTCATACATCTCAAGGTCCTGGGAGATCTTGAATTCGCAGCCGGTCATCAACGCTGCGCCCTCGGCGATGTTTCGCACCTTGGCCATCAACTCGTGCAAATAGTCCCGGCTGGCAGCCCGGATGAAGAACTTGGCCGCTGCATACTTCGGCACCACATTCGCTGCCTCACCACCGTGGGTGATGATGCCGTGGATGCGAGCATCCATCGTCACATGCTGGCGCATCGCGTCGATACCGGTGAAGAGCTTGATCACCGCGTTGAGCGCATTGACGCCGTTATAGGGGTCGGCGGCCGAGTGGGCCGGCTTGCCGAAGAATTCGAACTCCATGCCGCAGACCGCCAGCGAGGTGCCGACAGGCCATTCGCGGGCCGCGCCGGTCAGGTTGCCGGCGTGGTGAATCATCAGCGCGGCATCGACACCATCGAACGCGTTGGCATCGACCATGATGACCTTGCCACAGCCGCCCTCTTCCGCCGGTGTGCCGATCACCTCGAAGGTGCCGCCAACCTCGTCGATGACTTCCTTCATACCGATCGCGCTGGCCAGCCCCGAGCCACCGATCAGGTTATGTCCACAACCATGACCGATCCCGCGCAGGGCATCGTATTCCGCCAGCACGACAACATGCGCGCCCGGCTTGCTCGATTTCAGCGTCGCCCGGAAGGCGGTCTCCATGCCGCAATAGGGTTTCTGGACCTCATAGCCGACCTCACGCAAATGATCGGCGATAAGGTTCGAGGCCATGAACTCCTCGAACTGGTATTCCGGATTCACCCGGATGGTCTCGGCAACCTCGACAATATGGTCCCGCTCTCGCTCAATCGCCGCCTTGACCCTGTCGCGTAGTTCCTGCTTCGCCGCCATGGTTAGACCCCGTCCTCTCACAGGTGCTATTCGTCTCATTGAAAACGAGAGTAGCACGGTGACAGCGATTCAGGCCCACCCACATACAGTCATCTGCGGAAGAGTTGCCCAAGGGTCTTGACCAATTGCCAATGCAATGTAATAGTGTAATCATCGTTACGAACGCAACGAATGAATCAGGGATGGAGAGTGTGCATGCTTCCGCACAAGACAACCCCACCTACCCTATTTCGGCCTATTTCATCGGTCGCAAAGGCGTGCGGCGTGGGTGTAGCAACCCTCAAGCTCTATCTTAGAATCCAGGCAGTCCATGTCCTCAAGAGTAATTACAACCAATGGATTTCCCGGAAGGACGCAGAAAGGGTAATTCAGCATCGCGCTAATATCCATAATGTTGTCAAAGCTCACTTGCACGGATCTCAACAGGAAAACTCAAATGTAAAGACTCACCCGGTGGCATCGGTGACTCTTCAACAAACTCCGAAAACGAAGGTCACATATACCTACAGCACCATCAGCTATGGTCCTTCCGGGCAAATACACGCCCCCGGTAAAGTAGCTCCGGCGATGCATGACCGGCTGTCCCGTATTGATGCCCTCCTAGCGCAAGGCGCTGACTGCGACGGCCTCCGCAAGGAACGCGCTCAAATACGAGGCAACCTGCGGTCCGTTGATCCGCAAGGGCTTCGGTACTATGACGCCAGGATGAGGAATAAGAACTTATAAGTGAGGTGCCTTACCGACAAGGAACCGAGCTTCGGGGTACATGCGATCATACAGCGGAAATGATTCTCGGGAACGATTGACGTTATAGACTGCCTCGACGTCAACTGCTTAACCACCGTCCCGTAGTGGATCAACCGCACGGGACACCTGCATCATGAGAATCGCTTTCGTCGCATCACATCCTACCGCCAGCCGCGACCCCGGAAGTCCTGGGCAGCCAGGTAGCTGTCGAACGTGTCGTCCCGTGGGCTGCCGGGGAGCATCTTGCGAATTGCCGCGCGGACGATGACCAGCAGCAGGATGATTCCTGCGACCCCGAACCAGGCTAGCATTGGCAGGCTCCTTTCGTGGTTGTGTTAACCCAAGCCTACCAGTGTTTCAGCTTGCCACTCCGGAGCGCAGCGGCAGCGCGGTCCAGACACGCAGCCGGGTCAAGATTTCGTTGCGGACTCGCTGATAGACGGCCAGTTGCTCTGCCTCGTTACCTTCGACAGAAGCAGGATCATCGAACGACCAGTGGATACGCTCTGGATCACCTGGAAAGATCGGGCAGCTTTCGGCGGCGCGGTCACAGACGGTGATGACATAGTCAAACTGCTGGCCAAGGTAGACATCCATTGTCTTCGAACGCTGGCCGGCGATGTCGATGTCAATCTCGGCCATCGCCCGGATCGCCAGCGGGCGTACTTCGGTAGCCTCGGTGCCGGCCGAATGGACCTCGAACCGGTCACCGCCAATGGAACGCAGCAATCCCTCCGCCATCTGGGAGCGTGCCGAATTGTGGGTGCAGAGAAAGAGCACCCGGATGAGCCGGTCGGTCATGGCGTTTCTCCTACCGTTGATGACGCACGTAACAACACGTAGACAAACGCGCCGGCCAGAGCACCGGCAATCGGGCCAGCCAGGTAGATCCACTGGGCATCCCAGGTACCGGAGACCAGCGCCGGCCCCAGCGAACGGGCCGGATTCATCGACGCGCCGGAGATCGGCCCGGCAAAGAGGGCACACAAGCCAACCGTCCCGCCGATGGCGATAGCTGCCGCCTGCCCGACGGCCCGGGTGTCGGTCGCCACAGCCATGATGACGAACATCAGCAGGAACGTGAGTAGCGTTTCCAGCAACAGTGACTGGCCGGGTCCGCTATGCGGCGAGGTCACGCCCAGCCCGGCGACGTTGCCAAACAGCAACCGCAACACCAGCGCCGCCAGCCCTGCCCCTGCTATCTGTGACACCAGATAGACCGGCACCAGCCGGGCCGGAAACTGCTTCACGGCCCAGAAGGCCAACGTCACCGCCGGATTGATGTGTGTTCCGGAGATGTGCCCGGTGGCGTAAATCATCGCCATCACGATCAGCCCGAAGGTCATCGCGATGCCAACGTGGCCGATTGCGCCGCCGGAGACGGCGTCGATCGTAATCGCGCCCGCCCCGGCGAAGACCAGCCCGAATGTGCCGGTGAACTCCGCCAATGCACGTTGAGCCGGCGATACCGGGTTCAACAGCAATCCTGCTCGTCCGCGCCACAGAGCGCCCGGTTGGGATCGTAGCCGGCTGGGTCGAGCAGCCCGTTGAGCTGATCCACCAGCACAGCCAGCCCCTCGCGGTTCAGCCGGTAGTAGAGCCAGCGACGGTCGCTTGGATGTGGATACGACGAAATCAATCCGGCACGGCGCAACACACCTACGTGGTGCGACAGCACACTCTGCTTCAGATCGAGCTGTTCAACAAAATGGCAGACACACTGGTCCTGCTGGCTCAGCAGCGTCAGGATCGCCATCCGGGTCGGGTCCGACAGGGCAGCAAAGCCATCCAGCTTCACCGCCGGTTCACGCGTTTCAGTCAACATAGCCATTCATTTCACCAATGTATTGACAAGTATCAATACATCTATGATAAAGTGCATTCATTACCGATGTCAAGCTCGGCTATATAGATAGAAGGAGCAGCAGATGGATACCAGCAACCTCCCGGTCGTCGTGATTGGTGCAGGACCGGTCGGCATGGCGGCCGCGGCACATCTCGTCGAACGCGGGCAGACCCCGCTCGTCCTGGAGGCCGGCCCGTCGGTCGGATCGAGCGTCCTCGAATGGGCACACGTCCAGATCTTCTCACCCTGGCAGTACGACGTTGATGGCGTTGCCGGCCGGATGCTTGAAGAAGCCGGCTGGACCGCCCCACCAGCCGAGGAGTACCCGACGGACCGCGAGCTGGTCGAACTCTACCTGCAACCGCTTGCCGAACTGCCGGCAATCCAGCCGCACATCCGGCTCAATACACGGGTCACCGCGGTCACCCGTCACGGTCTCGACAAGATGAAGGATGCCGGCCGTGAGGATGCTCCCTTCCTGCTGCTGGTGGACGGCCCGAACGGGCCGGAGCAACTGCTGGCACGAGCGGTCATCGACGCCTCCGGCACCTGGACCATGCCAAATCCGCTCGGTGTCTCCGGCCTGCCGGCACAGGGCGAAACCGAAGCTGCCGGCAAGATCATGTACGGCATTCCGGACGCCACTGGCACCCACCGAGAGCGCTACGCCGGCAAGCGTGTCCTGGTGGTCGGCAGCGGACACTCCGCCTTCAACGCGCTCAACGATCTGGTACGGCTGCAGGATGACGTGCCCGGAACCAGCATCACCTGGGCAATCCGCGGCGAGATCAACCAGGACGTCTACGGCGGTGGCGAAAGCGACGCCCTGCCGGAACGCGGCGCACTTGGCCAAATGGTCCAGAACCAGGTTCGCAGCGGACGGGTAACGCTGGTAACCGGATTCCGGACGAAAGCAATTGATCAAACCAGCAATGGCATCACCCTCAGCAGCGACGATCGTCAGATCGGCCCGTTCGATGAGCTCGTCGCGGCCACTGGCTTCCGGCCAGACCTCTCGATGCTGAACGAGTTGCGGCTGGATCTCGACCCGGCTGTTGAGAGTCCACGAACACTTGCCCCACTGATCGACCCGAATATCCACAGTTGCGGCACGGTTCGCCCGCATGGAGCGGTTGAACTGGCCCAGCCGGAGCCGGATTTCTACATCGCCGGCATGAAGAGCTATGGCCGGGCGCCGACTTTCCTGATGCTCACCGGCTACGAACAGGTCCGCTCGATCGCAGCGGCAATCGCCGGCGACTGGGCCGCTGCCCG
>CAZRNC010000050.1:0-12042 GCA_964601285.1 uncultured Thermomicrobiales bacterium
CGTGCAGAAGTGGTGAATTTCTCGCGGTTCTCCGGACTCGACAACAAGTCCGGTACTGGTGCGGATGCCTTCACGGACCAGGTGGTGATGCAAGCCGGCCGTGGCCAGCAAGCTCGGTATCGGGGCATGTTCCGCGTCTCCCATGCGGTCGGAGAGCAGCAGCACAGTCGCACCGTTGGCAACGGCTTCGCTCGCCTGCCGGCATAGGCCATCGAGCGCGGCTTCCAATCCGGCCTCGCCATCGCCGGCGTTGAAGACCATGGGAAGCTCCACCACCTGGAACCCTGCCACTTCCGCCTGACGAATCCGCGCCATCTGGCTGTTGTCGAGCAACGGAGAAGGAATGGCAATCTGATGGCAGCATCCGGCAGTTGGATGCAGGAGATTGCCTTCAGCGCCGATCTGACTGGCAAGTGAGGTGACCAGCTCCTCGCGGATTGCGTCGAGCGGTGGATTTGTCACCTGGGCGAAGAGCTGCTTGAAGTAGTTGAAGAGCAGCTGGGGGCGGGACGACAGCACTGCCAATGGCGTGTCGTTGCCCATCGACCCAATCGGCTCTTCCCCGCTAATCGCCATCGGTGCCAGCAGCAAGCGGGACTCCTCGTGGGTGTAGCCAAAGGTCAGCTGCGCCCGGGTCAGGGCCTGCGGGTTCAGGTCGAGTGGCAGCGTGCCTTCAGGAAGCGACTCAATTGGTACCCGATCACGCTCAAGCCACTCGCGGTATGGCTTGTCTGCGGCAATGGTCGCCTTGATCTCGGCGTCGGGGATGATCCGGCCCTCAACGGTGTCGACCAGCAGGATGCTGCCGGGCATCAACCGGCCCTTATAGAGCACATCTGCCGGGTCAATATCGATCACCCCGGTTTCGGACGCCAGGATGACTCGTCCCTGGCGGGTGATCGAGTAGCGGCCGGGCCGCAGACCGTTGCGGTCGAGCATGGCACCGATGACTTCGCCATCGGTAAAGGCGACAGCGGCCGGCCCATCCCAGGGTTCCATCATCGAGGAGTGGAAGTCGTAGAACGCCGACTCCTGCGCTCCCATCTCGGTGTGGTGTTGCCATGGCTCGGGGATCAGCATCATCAGTACATGCGGTAGCGACCGCCCGCACATCACCAGGAACTCAAGCACGTTGTCCAGTGCGGCAGAGTCGCTGCCCCCATCCTGGATGACCGGCAGCAGTTCGGCGAGTTCCGCGCCAAACACTTCCGATTCCAGCAGTTGCTCACGGGCACGCATCCAGTTGATGTTTCCTCGCAGGGTGTTGATCTCGCCATTGTGCGCCAGAAAGCGGTACGGGTGCGCCAGTGGCCAGCTCGGGAACGTGTTGGTGCTGAAGCGCTGGTGGACCAGTGCCAGTGCGCTTTCCAGGTCGGGGTCGGTCAGGTCCGGGTAGTAGGTTGGCAGCTGATCGGCGGTCAGCATGCCTTTGTAGATCAATGTCCGGGATGACAGGCTGGGGATATACAGCACGCCCTGCGTTGCGGCTTCGATCCGCCGGCGTGCCAGATAGAGTTGTGCCTCGAACGGCAGCCGGGTTTCATGGCCCGGAAGTTTCCCAATGATGAGCTGTTGAACATCCGGCTCGGTGGACTTGGCAGAGTCCCCGATTTCGTGGTTTTGCTGCGGAACATCCCGCCAGCCGAGTGCCGTGAGGCCGGTCTTCCCGAGTTGGTGGTCGATGGCACGCCGGCACTCCTCGGCCGTTGGCTGGTCCGTTGGCAGGAAAAAGACGCCGACGCCGTAGTCGCCAGGTGGAGGGAGATTAACTCCGGCTACCGAGAACTCCTTCCGGAGGAACGTATCCGGAACCTGAATGAGGATTCCTGCACCATCTCCGGTATTTGCCTCATAGCCGGACGCTCCGCGGTGGAGCAGGTTCTGCAGCGCAGTCAGCCCGTCGGCAATGATGTCATGGGAGGCGCGACCATGCAGATCGGCAACGAATCCGACCCCGCAGGCGTCATGCTCGAACCAGGGATCATAAAGTCCGGCAGCCACTGGCCGGCTGCGAAGCTCGTCATTGGAGAAGGTCATCTGTGTGTCCCGACTTGTATGTCAGATGTTGCCTGCAACAGGCAATCCGCGGAAAAACAAAAAACCGGCGAAGGCGATATGCCCTGGCCGGTTACACGGGGATCAACGATCGAACGAAACTACGACACGAAAACCTCCCGGTAACCACCCTGGGTAGCCGAGGTCCTCTGGACGCAATGTTTTACAACGCAGGAAACAGTCATGATAATGCCACTAACCCCCGTAATCCTCTGGATTCTCTCGCTCACCTGAAACAATACGCCATTTGTGACACACAATCAAGGTCACCGTCCAATGGTCCGGTCTTCCGGAATGACAATGTTCGACAGGTCATGGACAGGAATCGCGTGTGGAGACTGCAGGTGCGGAGCAAAGCAACTGGATGGGTCCATGCCGGAAATCTCCCCTGTACGTTGCGAAACCTGGAACACCGGAGCCGGAACGGCTCTACTGGTGTCTATATTCACGGTACGCGGGAAGGTGAACTGTTGCTTCAGTCAGAATGCCCAGCAATCAGGCTTAGTTGCTGGGCATTCTGCACAGGACGTTCAATCAAACGGCGGCAAGCTCGGCAAGCATCGAGTTGGTGGGTAGCATGAGCGGGGCACCGGTGCGGGTGTCGGTGATGACGGCGGCCTCGACCTCGAATACGTTCCGCAGAAGATCCTCGGTCAGTACCTCGTGGGGCGTGCCGGCTGCGACGATCTCGCCATCCTTCATGGCTACCATGTGATCGGCATAACGCGCTGCCAGGTTGAGATCGTGCAGGATCATCACGACCGTACGTCCCTGTTCGTGATTCAGGGAGCGGGCGATATCAAGCAGGTCGATCTGGGCAGAGATATCCAGGAAGGTCGTCGGCTCGTCGAGCAAGAGGACTGGCGTATCCTGGGCAAGTGCCATGGCGATCCATGCGCGTTGCCGCTGTCCACCGGAGAGCATTTCGACCTCACGGTAGCGGAACCCGCAGAGATCGCAGCGATTCAGCGCGCCCTCGACCGCGTCTTCATCGTCCTTGCGCCACTGACGCAGAATCCCCTGATAGGGCCGGCGTCCGGACCCGACAAGGTCCTCGACGACAAACCCGGATGGTGGGACTGCGCCCTGAGAGAGCATGGCCAGCTTGCGGGCGAACTGCTTGTGCGAGCCGTTGTGAATCCGACCCTCACCGAGCTGAATTTCACCACCGAGTGGCTTCAGCAGGCGGGCGCAGGTGCGTAGCAACGTGGATTTCCCGCAGGCATTCGGACCAATAATCGCCGTGATTTTGCCGGCCGGGATTCCGACCTTCAGATTTCGGCTAATCGTGACCTTGCCGTATCCGGTGGATAGCTTATCGGTGTCGATACCTGGCGCTGCCGTACCGCCGAACAGCGGGCCAGTACTCTCGGCGCTTCGTGGCACGCAGAATGGACTACCGTCTACCGGGTGTTGATAGACATCGCACACCACTCCATAGAGATCGGAGATGATGTCGGGCTGGATGACCTCTTCCGGCGTGCCTTCCATAACGATCCGGCCATCCTTCATCGCGATGATCCGGTCGCTGGCACGAGCCGCTTCATTGATGTCATGCAGCACCATCACAATGGTGCGGCCGTCTTCGGCGTTCAGCTTCTGGACAAGCTCAATGATCTGGAGCTGATGGGCGATGTCCAGATAGGTTGTCGGCTCATCGAGCAACAGTAGCGGAGTCTCCTGGGCGAGCGCCATCGCCATCCAGGCACGTTGGCGTTGCCCACCGGAGAGCCGATCCACCTGGGCGGTGCGCAACCCGGTAGTTCCGGTAAGCTCGAGCGCTTGTTCTACGGCGATGTCGTCTTCTTTTGAAGGCGGTTGCAGAAACGCCTGGTGCGGGTATCGTCCGCGGCGGACAAGGTCTTCGACCGAGATGCCATCTGGTGGGACAGCTTGCTGGTGGAGCAGTCCGAGCCGTTTGGCGACTTCGCGTGAAGGCAAGTGGTGGATGATCTGGCCATCCAGCAACACAGATCCCATGGAAGGTTTCAGCAATCGCGCCATTGCTCGCAGCAGTGTTGACTTCCCGCAGCCGTTCGGTCCGATGATCGTCGTGATCGTTCCTGGAACGACATCAATACTGAGTTGATGCACGACCGGGTCTTCGCCGTAGCCAATCGTCACCTGATCGGAGCGGAGTGGACTTACTGTCATCCGGTTACATCCTCACATTCGAGCGCCAGAGCAGAAACAGAAAGTACGGAGCGCCGACCGCAGAGGTCACCACTCCGACCGGCAACGTCACAGGCAGGAAATGCTGTGCAACCACGTCGGATGCCAGCAGGAAACAACCTCCCAGCACCCCGATGAACAGCATGACCGACCCTGAAAGCGGACCGGCAATCATCCGGGCGATATGCGGCACCATCAGCGCCACAAATCCAATTGGCCCGGCTACAGAAACGACAATCGCGGCAAGTGCGCATCCAACGACAATCAGACTCAACCGGGTTAGCTCGACTGGCATACCCAGCCCGCGCGAGACATCGTCGCCGAGCTGCAGGGTTCGCAGCGGCCAGGTGAGGGCTATCGACAGGGGGGCAAGCACTGCCATCGCACCGAGGAGAATACGGACGTCCTGCCAGTTGCTGCCATAGATCGAACCCATCGTCCAAACGACAGCCGGACGGACCTGCTCGATCGGGAACTTGACCATGAAGTAGGTAGTTGCGGCGCTCAGACACGCTCCGATACCGATACCGACCAAGATGAGCCTGCTCGGCGCGATGCCACCCTTCCAGCTCAGCACATAGATGAGCATTGCGGTCAGGATCGCGCCGATGAATGCTCCGACAGGCAGCAAGCTTGGGTTGCCGCCGGTAACGATCCAGAAGACAGCGAACACGGTTGCGCCGGTGTTGATGCCGATGATGTCCGGTGATACCAGCGGATTCCGCACGAGGCCCTGGAAGATTGCGCCGGACATTGCCAGGGCCATCCCCAGCAGGATTGCACTGATGACCCGTGGTAATCGCAAGGTGCGAACGATGAAGAGTTGGTCGTCGCTGCCCTGACCGATGACCGCCCGGACGACGTCCGGGAATGTGATCGGGTAACTGCCGAGCGACATGGCCCACATTGAGATCACCGTTAGCAGGATCAGGGAGAGCAGGGCAAATGCCAGCACCCGGTAGTTCACCCGAAGATCGAAGAAGCGGGTTCGTAGCGTGACGTGGCCTGGTTTGCGTTCTCTTGGGCTGCTCAGGTTATCAGCGATCATTTGGAGCTCAACACTCTGCTCTTGCGGGCAAGATAGATCAGGAACGGGGCACCAACGAGTGCGGTCATGATGCCAACCTGAATCTCACCGGGCCGGGCAATTACCCTGCCCAGGATGTCGGCCGTCGTGAGTAACATCGCCCCGACAATCAGTGAATATGGAAGTACCCAACGGTAATCAGGTCCGATGATGGCTCGAACGATATGCGGTGTTGCCAGCCCGACGAATCCGATGGGACCAGCTACTGAGACTGCTGCACCGGTAATCAGCACGACCAGAATCGAGCTGATAGCTCGCACCCGGGTGGTGTTCATCCCGAGCGACCGCGCGGTGTCGTCGCCGAGATCAAGTACGTTCAACTGATGTCCAATGAATAGCGTTGCCAGCGCGCCACCAACCAGGAACGGTGAAACAGTCCAGAGAATACCGAGATCGCGCCCGGCAACTGAACCCGCCGTCCAGAACCGGACGACGTTGAGTGTTTCCTCGTCGAGCAGGATTAGAGTGCTGGTCCATGCGCCGAGGAGTGCGGAGATGATGACGCCGGCCAATGCCAGCTTGATCGGCGATGCACCACCCCTGCCGGCAGAGCCAACGGCAAACACCAGGGCGGATGCACCAATCGCCCCGGCAAACCCGAACCACATGTACTGAGCCGGTGCGGTCAGCCCGAGAAAATAGATGGCAGAGACGATGGCGAAACTCGCTCCGCTGCTCACACCAAGAATCGATGGGCTGGCCAACGGGTTGCGGGTGACAGATTGCATGACTGCGCCGGCAACCGCCAAACCACCTCCAACGGCGATGGCGATCAGGGTACGTGGCAACCGCAGGGTGCGGACCACCATCTGGTTGTATTCCTGGCTGTTGTAGTTGAAGAGTGCATCCCAGGCGTCGCGGGTTGAGATTTCGATCGAACCGATTCGCAAACTCAGCAGTCCAACCAGTGCCAGCGCACCCAATGCAACCAGGAGACCTGCTGATTTGCTGATCGAGACAGCGCGGCTGGGTGACTCCCTGCCGGCAAAACTAGCTGATATCTCGGTACTGGCCATTCGACCGTTCCATCCTGGAAGGAATTGCGGGCTACTTCTAACGCACGCAATTCGTCGGCGGCGTAGGGCCTGCTCTTGAATCTTTGACGCCGAGCGGATAATATCCGACTGTCCGGCTCGGAGTTATCCTATTGAGCCGACACCTCTGCTGTCAAGGGCACTTTTCGCAAACGGTCCCGGCTTGACATTCTGTGATTTCCAGGCGTAGGCTATATCCGACTAAACTAGTCGGATATATGTTCTATGGGTATTGGAGTTCAGTAATGTCGCAAAATGCGAGTGACAACGGATTGCCCGACGACGGTGTATCGGAAGCGCCATCGAAGTCCCACCCGGCAACTGCAATGTTTCATCGCGCTGTTTCACGGCGAGCGGTGCTGGTTGGCGCGCTCGGCGCCGGAATTATGACGCTGCTCGCTGCCTGTGGTGATGATGATGACCCTGACCCCACAGCCACTTCTGCTCCGGCAGCAACGGCTACTACTGCTGCGGAACCAGACGATGAGGAAACCGAAGAAACTGAAGACGAATCGACTGCCACTGAAGAGACAGCAGGTTCGGACGGCTGGTCGTTCACCGACGATCGTGGTGTCACGATTGAGCTGGATGCGCAGCCGGAGCGGCTGGTTACCTGGTCGACTGCCGGCGCGGTCCTCTGGGACTACGGTATCCGGCCGGTCGGCATTTTCGGTCCACAACGGCTGGACAACGGCGAGCAGGATCCGCAATCCGGCGAAATCGACCTTGATGCTGTCGAGAATCTGGGAGACTGGGACCCGGACCTGGAACTGGTCGTTGCGTCCCGGCCCGACCTGATCATCCTGCTCACCTATGACAACGAAACAACCTGGCCGCTTGAACAGGATGTTGTTGACCAGCTGGACGCGATTGCACCAGTTGCCGCGATGATGATGGCTGAGGCGTCCGCCTATGACCTGATCCAGCGTTGGGAAGCCGCTGCCGAAGCGTTTGGCGCGGACCTGTCCGATCCTCAATTGGTGGCAGACCGGGAGCTTTTCGATGAGCGATCGGATGAACTACGAGCCGCGCTAGCCGAAAAGCCGGATCTCACGACACTCTTCCTCTCGGCCTCGCCGGAGCAGTTTTGGGTGGCCAGCCCCTACTATGCCGCTGATCTCTGGTACTTTCAGGATCTCGGGATGAACATCCTCAATCCGGGTTCGGATGTCTACTTCGAGGCGCTGAGCTGGGAACAGTCGATGAAGTATGTTCCCGACCTGGTCTTCAATGACTACCGCTGGGCATCCATTGAGGAGATCTCGGCCCAGCCATCGTGGCAAGTTCAGCCGGCGCATATTGCCGGACAGGTTGTGAACTGGGTTGCCGTCTTCGTGATGAGCTACCGCGGGTTTGCCAAGGTGCTTGAACAGGTGACCATCGACGTCGAAGGCGCCGAGGTAATTACTGATTCCGGGTCGGGCAGCACTGATGGGTGGAGCTTCACCGATGGCCGGGGCGAGACGATCACCCTGCCGGCCATGCCGGAGCGTATTGCCGCTCATGTGTCCGCTGCCGCCGCACTCTGGGACTTTGGCATCCGCCCGACCGCAATCTTCGGCACCCAGCGGACAGCCGATGGCAGCCCGGATCCGGGCGTCGGGCGTGTGGATCTGGATGCGGTTGAATCTGTCGGAGAAGACCGTACGCTGGTCGATATCGAAGCGCTGGCTGCACACCAGCCGGATTTGATTATCTCCACGATGAACACCGACAACCAGATGTGGGGCTTCCTGGATGCGGCAGATGAAGAGCGTGTCAAGCAGATCGCCCCAACGCTGGGTATGGCTGCATTCTTCGAGCCGATTGACGGATTAATTGGAAATTTCGAAGAATTGGCAGTTGCACTGGGTGCCAACATGGACGACGACGAGCAAGCGGCAGCCAAGGCTGATTGGGACCAGGCCGTTAGTGACTTCGAGACTGCTCTCGCTGCCAAGCCGGACCTGTTGGCGATGGTGCTTGCCCCCAACCAGGACAATATCTTCTTCGCCAACACCGAGATTTTCCCTGACCTCATCTTCTACACCGAGCATGGCATGCAGTTCGTTGATCCGGACGTCGAGTTCACGGCAACCTGGGGCCAGGTCAGTTGGGAACAGCTCGGACTGTATCCGGCCGATCTCGTGATGGTTGATGTTCGCCGCGGCTGGCCGAATCCGATCGTTGAATCCCAACCCACCTGGCAGGAGCACCCCGCCGTTCAAGCGGACCAGGTCACTCCCTGGAATCCGCTGATCGTCCTCAGCTACCAGGGCATGACCTCGATCATAAGTGAGTTGGCAGCAGCCATCGAAGCAGCCGACGAAACGATCGCCTAGGAGCGTTGGACCCCGGCAGCCGTATACGCTGCCGGGGTCTGGCACCAGTCCACAAACCATCCTGGAATGGAAGAACCTATGTCAGATCAACTCGACCACAGTGCCCGGAAAGCGGAATTTGAGAAGAAGCTGGAGGCATACCTCTTCCGGCGTGCGATACCCCGCCGATCCCTTCTGGCGAGTGCACTTGGATTGAGCATGACCTCACTGCTCGCAGCATGTGGAGCGGATAGCGCCCCAGCGGCAACGAGCACTCCAGCGTCGACGGCCACTGCCGAACCAGTGCCAACTGCAACTACGGAGCCGGCAACCGCGACGGCTGAAGCTGCTGGATGGACGTTCACTGACGACCGTGGGGTCGAAGTAACGTTGGACGAACGTCCGGTCCGGATTGCTGGGTTTACCCAGGCGATTGCGAGCCTTTGGGATTTTGGCATCCGACCGGTTGCAATGGCCGGACCACGGCTGAACGACGTAGGTGGTCGCGACCTGATGGCCGGAAGTGTCGACTTTGATGCGGTCGAGGACCTGGGTGACTGGGACGTTGACCTTGAGGCGCTGGTTGCACTGGACATTGACCTTTATGTCGATGCCTTCTACTTTGACACTGGCGAACCCCTGCCGGTCGAGACGGTTGTGCCAGCCGTTGCGCTGCTTGCCGCACACGCGCCAACTGATGAGTTAATCCGACGTTGGGAAGAGTTCGCCATTGCCCTTGGAGTGGACCCTGACGCCCCGGAACTTGTTGAAGATAGGGCGCGGTTCGATAAGGCGAGTGACGATCTGCGCCAGGCGCTAGCCGAAAAGCCGGGACTCAGGACGATGTTCTTTTCCGGTTGGCCCGAGGCGATGTATATATGCAATCCGCAGATCGCATCGGACTTGCAGTACTTTGCCAGCCTCGGTATGGACATCTTGCAACCGGACACTGACGTGTTCTGGGAAGAAGCGAGTTGGGAGCGGGCGAACGAATTCAACGTCGACCTTGCGTTCTATGACAGCCGCGACCCCAATCACGACCAAATCAACAACCAGACAACCTTCACCCAACTTCCGGCCTACCAGAATGACCAGATTGCAACCTGGATACTTGACTACCCATACAGCTACCGCAGCTTTGCGGGGATCCTCGAATCCGTAGCGGAAGCAGTTCGAAATGCCGCGGTCGTGACGGATCGCACCTCGTCCCGGCGGCTACAGCCGGTTGACAACGCGCACCAACCGATGCTTGATGTTGCCGCCGGATTCTAAATCCTGAAAGGAATGCTCCATGACCGATACACGCGAACGCACCAGAGTTGTCAGGCAGGACCTCAAGTTCAGGATGACCCAGGTCAAACAGGCGGAGAAGATTACTCCCCGGATGCTGCGGATTACCCTGACTGGAGACGACCTTGCCGACTTTCAGACCCACTCGCCGGACGACCATCTCAAGGTGCTTATCCCGGCCGAAGGGCAAGAGAAGCCTGCTCTTCCGGTGATTGGAGAGAATGGATTCGGGTATCCGGAGGGTGCTACGCCACCTGAACGACGTGATTTCACTCCACGCCGGTTCGATCCGGAAACAGGTGAACTCGTTCTGGAATTCGTGTTATACGGTGACGGCCCGGCTGCAAGTTGGGCCGGGAAGGCTGCGCCCGGAGACTACCTTGGGCTGGCAGGACCGCGTGGGTCGCATGTCGTCATCCTCGATTTCGACTGGTATCTGATTGCCGGTGACGAGACGGCGATCCCCTTCATCGCCCGCCAGCTTGAGGAGTTGCCGGCCGGATCGAAAGCCATTGCGATCATCGAGGTTGCGGACGAGGACGAAATCCAGGAACTGACCAGTCCGGCGGAACTCGACCTGCGCTGGGTTTCCCGCGATGGTGCAGAAGCTGGTACGACCAAGGTGCTGGAGCAGGCCATTCGTGAGGTCGAATTCCTGGACGGAGAGTTCTTCACCTGGGTAGCTGGCGAGGCGAACACGTTGCGCGACATCCGGCGGCATCTGCTCAACGAGCGAGGCATCGTTCGCGAACACGCGCGCTTCAACGGACACTGGAAGTACAAGGTTCCCGATTGGGACCATCACGACCCGATCGAGGAGTAGGTTCTTACCTTCGACTGTCTACAATAAAGGTACCTGGTTGCCGTCCATTCCTCATCGGGATGGACGGCTCGTTCTGCCAGCGGAGGTGCAAATTGGATGACAGCCAGCTTCAGGAAACTATCCATCGGTTAAATCAGTTCATCGAAAAGCGGATGACGCACGACCGGACGCCAAGTGTTGTCCTGGCGATCACCGATCGGGACGGGACGCTGCACACTGGATTCCACGGGTTTGCTGATCTTGCTGCCGGAAACGTGCCGAATGCATCCACACTCTACGAGACCGGTTCGATCGGCAAGTCGTTCACGGCGATCTGTCTACTTCAACTCAAGGACGAGGGTCGGATCGACCTGCATGTCCCGGTGACCACTTACTTGCCATGGTTCGAGATTCAATCCGACCACGCACCAATCACCATTCACCACCTGCTGAGCCACACCTCCGGAATGATCTCCGGGACAGACTTTGCGCCGGACCCTCGATTCGAGGTTTGGGCGCTTCGTGAGACGACAGTGAGTCACCCGCCCGGCGAGCATTTTCACTACTCGAATGTTGGCTACAAGACGTTGGGGCTGATCCTCGAATCGATCGAAGGCAAACCCTACGCCGAGATTGTTGCAGAACGAATACTCGAACCGCTTGGGATGTCGAGCACATCTGGCGTGGTGACCGATGGCCTGCGGCCCAGGATGGCGGTTGGCTATGCCCACCTGCATGGTAGCTCTCCGGTGCATCGTGACGATCCGCTGGTTCCCGCAACCTGGTTCCAGACGAACACGGCAGATGGTTGTCTGGCATCGCCGATTGGCGACCTGATCTCGTACCTGCGCCTGTACATGTCGGTTGGTGCAGGTGGAAACTCCGGTGTGCTATCGCACGAGAACTATCAATTGATGACCAGCCCGGTGACTTCGCGGAATCCTGAGGATCCGGACGAATATTATGGCTATGCCCTGGCCGGCACGAAGCTGAATGACGAGCTGGCCATCGGCCATAGCGGCGGCATGGTTGGCTACTTCTCGGACATGCGGTTCTTGACCGAGACTGGCTACGGCGTCGCTGTCATGGTCAACGGACCTGGCCGGCCCGGCGCGTATACCACCTACGCACTGGAACTGCTCCAGGCAGCTGCGAAAGGCAGGGAACTCCCGGACGTGCCTGCCCTTGCTCCAGACGTGGACATCAACGAATTCGTCGGAGTCTTTTTCGGTTCCGCTGGTGAGGTTAGGCTCAGCGCAACGGGCGAAACGTTGCGGGCGCAGATCAACGATGTTTCAGCTC
>CAZRNC010000051.1:0-11643 GCA_964601285.1 uncultured Thermomicrobiales bacterium
TTGTTTGATCACCGGGGCGTTGGACAGGCGCAATGAATTGCGCGGCTACGTCTATTGGTGACGACAGATTCCCTGTGGTTCCTCGACTGCGCTCGGGATGACGGTAAAAGTGGCTCGAGATGACGATTTTGAGTTGGGTTGTGGACATTTACGACGGCGAAATGATCGATGTGCCGTCCCATGTTTCGACGAAGTCGAGGGAGCGTCGGATGTAGAGGGCGAGGTCGTCGACTTCCGGTTCGCCGTCGATGCGCATCAGCGGACGTTGATACGGTGAGGGGCCAGCCTCAAGCGGGTTAACCGCGGCATGGATTTCGACGTGCTGCTTCGGATCGTCACTGTGGGTGGCGTGGATCAGTACCGCACGCTGGAATCCGCGTGATTCCCAGCGCAGCACCATTTGGGTGCCGCCGACCTGGGCATCGCCGCTGAGCTGGACATCGTGCTTCCAGCCCTGGATTGCATCCGTGGAGGCTTCAGACATGATGTCGGCCAATTGCCAGCGTTCAGCCCCGGAAACGGTTCTTGTTCGCCGTCTGCCAGTCCGTTCTTCGTAGCCGGCCCGGAAGCGTGGGGTTCGCCAGAAGACGACCGCGCCAACCAGGATCAGCACATGAAAGAATCCGACGATCAGGCTAAACACGAGGGTATCGCGTGAATACATCGATGAGAAGTCGCCGGCGATGCCACCGCCAAAGTCGAAGATCGGATAGAAGATCAGCGCGTTGCCCAGTTCGAACGCTGCAAAGATGAAGAGCAGGTAGTTCCAGGCATGCCGTCGTGGCCAGAACCAGGCGATTGCAAACGCCCCCAACCCCAGGATGACATTTACCACCGGACCGGCGAACGAAATAATCGACGACTGGAGCGGTGTGAAAACGCCCCAACCGACCACGTAGCCGTAGTAGAGATAAAAGCCCCAGTCGATCACCTCGCCACCGAACGCCCAGATGGCGATTGCGTGGCCAAGCTCGTGGAGAATGATGCTCGCCGGCAGCAGCAGAAAGATGACCAGCCGGAGAATCCGGTTGCGGTCGTCTGCCGTCAGCCGGTCGTCAAAGATCTCCTTGCGGCCCTTTGCGACGTCCACGATTGTTGCTGCCGCAGCCAGCAAGAGAATCAGGCTGAGAATACCGGTTGAATCGAAGAACACAGGCGCCCCATCTGTTTGCCGGCCCTCACCGGTCGCCGGCACCGGTCGCTATGATACTCTGACCGCCATAGCGTGCCTGATTATTGTCATCAAGGGGAGAGTTGCCAACGATGGGGAGCGAACGTACCGGCGGAATAGTGGATATGCGTGGCGACTGGGCCGCGCCACCGACCGATGCCATGCGCCGGGCAATGGCTGAAGCTGAGGTTGGCGACGACAATTCCGGTGAAGATCCGACAGTTATCAAGCTGGAAGAACTGGCCGCGTCGATCTTCAACCGTGAAGCTGGGCTATTCGTGCCGAGCGGCACGATGGGAAACCTGGTGAGCATCCTCGCACAGGCGACCCATGGTTCGGAGCTGATCGTTGGCAGTGCGGCGCATACCTTTATCTATGAGATGGGCGGTGCGGCGGCGGTCGGCGGACATCCCTGGCACACGATCCCGAACGACCGGCTCGGCATGATGAATCCGGACGATGTCCGCGAGGCGATCCGCCCGGTTAACATCCATTTCCCGACGACCGAGTTGCTGTTGCTGGAGAATACCCACAACCTGCGGGGCGGCACGGTGTTGACCTTCGACCAAATGCAGTCTCTGATTGATGTTGTCCGGCCGCATGGTATCGGTGTCCATCTCGATGGATCACGTGTCTTCCATGCTGCGGCGGTGCTGGGCATGCCGGTGGCGGAGCTGACGAGTGGTGTTGATAGTTTGACTTTCTGCCTCTCCAAGGGGCTGGCTGCCCCGGTCGGGTCGCTGGTTGTCGGTTCGAAAGCGTTCATCGCCGAGGCGCGGCGTAAGCGCAAGCTGCTGGGTGGCGGCATGCGCCAGGCCGGCGTGATTGCAGCTGCCGGCATTGTTGGGCTGGAGCAGATGGTCGACCGGCTGCCGGAAGATCATGCTGTCGCCCGCAAGCTGGCCGAAGGTCTGGCCGATATGCCCGGGTTGAACGTCGACCTGGAGACGGTCCAGACCAACCTCGTGTTTGTGGACACAACCGGCCCGCGCACCGCGCCGGAAATTGCCGCCGCATTGACGGCAGACGGCGTGAGACTCAATGTCTTCACCGATACTCGCATGCGCTTCGCAGCGCACTATTGCGTCGATATGGACGATGTTGATCGCGTGCTTGGGTCGGTGCATCGCGCGTTGCACGCCTGATTTTGTATGCCATTCCGACGAAGGAGGAGTCCGGTCTCTTCGTAGGGGCGTCTTGCATACGCCCGTGTCATCACCAAGCATCTTCGGGTATCCAAGCGGGCGTATGCAAGACGCCCCTACGAAGAGACCTGGGAGTATGTATTTAGCAGAGAGGGAGAACGATGATGAAACGGCGGTATAGCGAGTGGGAGATCGAGACGAATGGGGTTACCTCGGTCGTTAGCGAGTGGGGTGAGGGCGACCGGGTTATGGTGCTGGTGCACGGCGTCAGCGGGAACCGGATGACCTGGAGCGACCTGGCTCGCCGGCTGGCGGACGATGGCTACCATGTGTATGCGCCAGACCTGCGAGGCTGTGGCGCGTCGACAGTCACCGACGACCAGATCGGACGCGAGATGCAGGTCTATGTCGACGATCTGCGAAGCTGGACCCAGGCGCTTGGTTTGGAACGCTTCAGCCTGGCCGGCCACTCGTTCGGTGGACATCTGGCGGTCGATTTCTCCCATCAGTATCCAGAAACGGTCGATAAGATGATCCTCGTCGCGCCGGCCGGCCCGGATTCGTTCCGCAACGCCATCGAAGCAAACCCGGAGTTGCTGCAGAACCCTGCTACCCGTTCGACGTTTGACAACCTGAAGACGATCCAGGGGCCAACACTGGAAGCACTTGCGAAGTTTGCCGAGGCGAATCCCGGCCGGCCGGCTACCCGTGCAGTTGTCGCCCGCTGGCTGGAGAATCTCGATATCGACGAGACCGGGTATGCCCGGCATATCGAGGGGCACGACACGGTGGACGCGATGATGCGGGCGCTGCGCAACGAGGACCAGGTCGAAAAGCTGGCATCGGTGCAGACGCCGGCCGTCGTTATGCGTTCGACAGACGAAGGTCCGATGCTACGCTACACGATCCCCCACTACGTCGAGCATCTACCCAACGTTATCCGTTATATGGACGACGTCGATGCCGACCATTCGATCCCCGCCACCAACCCGGATGCGGTGTTTGAGGCGTTGACAGCTTGAATGTGAATGACAATCTAACCGCCGGAATGCTACGCTGCCGGGCAGCATCTCGATGAACGAAGCGGCCCAACGAAAGGACCGATAGCAGATGATTTTCGGCATACACATCGGCCAGCAGAATGTTGACATTGCCGATCTCCGCCGGCTCTGGACCTATGTCGACCAGAACGGGTTCCAGTGGGTATCGGTCTGGGATCACATGTACTGCAGGACGAACGACGCCGACCCGCATCATGAGGCCGTTGCCCTGATGACGCTACTGGCGCTGGACACCAAGAACGTCCAGATCGGCAACCTGGTCTTCTGTGCCGCCTATCGCAATCCGGGCATTCTGGTGAAATCGTTGATTACGATCGACCACATCAGCGGTGGACGGGTCAACGCCGGCATCGGTGCCGGCTGGCATGAGCCGGAGTTCCAGGCCTTTGGTATCCCCTTCCTGCCGGTGAAAGACCGCATGAACATGCTCGAAGAGCACGCCGCGTCGATGAAGAGCCTGATCCGCAACGAGGTGACCGACTTCCAGGGCGAACATGTCCAGCTAACCAACGCCTATATGAACCCCCGACCGGTTGGCAAGATGCCACTCTGGGTCGGTGGAGGTGGCGAACGCCGGACATTGCGAATCGCCGCGAAGTATGCCGACGGCTGGAACGCGCCCTACATCGGGCCGGAAGAGTTCCACCGCAAGCTAGGCATTCTCGATAGCTGGTGTGAAAAAGAGGGCCGCGACCCGACGGAAATCACCCGCTCGCTAAACCTCGGGTTTTACATGTCGGCCGACGAGGCTGGCGCGGACGCTGCCCGGCAGAAGTACTATGACGACTTTCAGGAGCAGGCAGCGGACCGGGTTGGCGGGCACCTGATTGGTTCGCCATCGGAAGTTATCGAACGGCTCGGCGAGTTCGAGAAGGCCGGCATCGACCGGATCAACATCGCCTTCCGCCCTCCGATCGATTTTGACGCACTGCAAGCGTTCGCCGAACAGGTTCTGCCGGCATTCCCATCGGAGTAACGCCGGTGTAGGATGGCGCTATCTAAACAATCTCGGTGATTATCCAGAGGGGGACGCCAAATGCTGGACCTCATCAGCGGATTGATACTCGGGTTTGCCGCCGGCATCCTGGCGGTGCTGTATGTCTATCGTGCCGTGCCGAAAGAGCCGATGGCCCTGATCGGGGCCGGAATCGTCGGCCTGATCGGTGGTCTGGTCGGCCACTGGGTCGTTGGACTGTTCATCGACGGCTCATTGACCTGGCTCGGCTCGCTCGTCGTCGGCTTCCTTGGTGCAGTCGGCATCCTGAAGCTGATCCAGCGCATGAACCCGCGGAGTTCCAAGGCATAGATTTCTTCTTAGTCAGTCGTGCCTGATCTCCGGTAGTAGAGTCCACCGCCAATCGCGACGATGGCGATGATGCCTGCGCCGAGGGCGATCCACAATCCGGTAGACATGCCGTCGGAATCGCTTTCGCTTGCGATTGCGACTGGTGGGTCTTCGGCTGTGGGTTCCGGTTCAGCGGCGACTTCGTCCAGATAGGATGTGTCGACTGCAGCTGGCGTTTCGGTTGGCTCAACCGGAGCCTCAGTCGCTACTGGTTCGTCGGTTGCCGTTGGATCAGGGGCAGCAGGTTCATCAGTTGCGGTTGGTTCTGCTGGTGGCTCTGGGGTTGCTGTTGGTTCCGGGGCGGTCGTTGCCGGCGGCGGTTCCGGTTCTGATGCCTCACCTTCAACGGTGATCGTGATCTCCATGCCCTGGTCGCGGTGTGCGCCGATCGGACACCAGATGGTGTAGGTTCCCGGTGCGAGGTCGATCTCCCAGGTGGCCGAGGTTGGGCCGGCCGGGACGAGTGTTACCGGCATGGTGATCGTCTCGCCGTTCCCTTCAATAGCAATCGTGTGCGGCATGTTGGAGACGTTGGTGACCTCCAGTGTTACCGGGCCGGCCGGGATTGTCTCTGGCATGTCGATGTAGAAACTCCCAAGCTCAACCTCGATGGTCGTCTCCTGGGCATGCGCCGGGCTGGTGAACATGGATATTGCCAGCGCAAGCGTCAGCAGCGCCGCAGCAGTATGTCGCAATCGTCGCATAGGTCGATCCGTCCCCTTTCCGAGGATGCAGGGCAACAAACAGGCCGGATTTTCGCGTCTATTTGTTTCTACGTATGAAACGCAAAATCGGATTGATCGGCGGTGTTGCCGGTTCCCGGATTGCCGATGTACTCTATGAGGAGATGGGACAATCCGGCCGTTTTGGGATGGCAACATATTCGGAGGGGTGAACCGTGGGCAAGTTCGTCGTGCGCACAGTGCCGAGTGGCACGAAGTTCGACCTGAAGGCAACCAACGGCGAGGTGATCGCTACCTCGGAGGTGTATACAACCAAAGCTGCTTGCAATGATGGCATTGCCAGCGTGCAAAGGAATGCACCAGTTGCAGCACTGGAGAATCAGACCGTAGAGGGCTTCGAAACGCAAAAGCATCCGAAGTTTGAGGCATATGTCGACCGGGCCGGCGAGTTCCGCTTCCGGCTGAAAGCCACGAACGGCCAGATTATCGCTACCAGCGAGGGCTACAAGGCGATGGCCAGTTGCCTCAACGGCATTGAGTCCGTCCGCAAGAACGCGGCAGATTCGACCATCGAGGACCAGACATAGCGATCAGCCATCCAAGGTGACGTCGGGCTACTCCCTTGGACTGCGGTCCGTTGCCTCTCCAATCTCCAACGGGCTATCATGGTGTGCCCGGTGGTGGGCGGAATTTCAGCCAGGGGGAGAGGGGAACCATGCGCGAGATCGGGGTTTTCAGCGGGAGTCCGCATCCGGGGCTGGCCGAAGAGGTCTGCGAGGGACTTGGGGTTTCGCTCTATCCGTCGACAATCAGCAGATTCAGCAACGACTGCCTGCAAGTACAGCTCAACGCAAATTGTCGCGAGGCCGACGTTTTTCTGATTCAGCCGATCGTTCCGCCGGTGCACGAGCATCTGATGGAACTGTTGCTGATGCTGGATGCTGCCCGTGGCTCCTCGGCAGCCCGGATTACCGCGGTGATGCCGCACTACGCCTACGCCAGGTCGGACAAGAAGGATGCGCCGCGCATCTCGATTGGCGGGCGGTTGGTGGCCGATTTGCTGGCGACGGCCGGCGCAAACCGTGTGCTCACGATGACGCTGCATGCCCCGCAGGTTCACGGGTTTTTCAGTGTTCCGGTCGATCATCTGAATGCGCTCGGCGTACTGGCAGATCATTTTAATCAGACCGATCTTTCCAACTCGGTTGTCGTTTCCCCGGACCTTGGCAATGCCAAATCTGCTACCCAGTTTGCCCGATTGCTTGGCGTTCCGGTTGCCGCCGGCAGTAAGCAGCGGCTGAGCGATGATCGGGTGGTCATCGACACGATCGTTGGCGATGTCGCCGGCAAGAATGTCATTGTGATGGACGACGAGATTGCTAATGGTGGCACGGTGATCGAGATTCTCGAACGGCTGCGGGAGCGTGGAGCGCAACGGATTTCCGTCTGCTGCACCCACGGTCTCTTCACGGGACCGGCAATAGAGCGGCTGGCTGCGCAACCGGATATCCACGAGATCGTCACGACCAACACTGTACCGGTTGCCGCAGAAAAACGCCTGCCAAACATGCGCGTGCTCTCGATCGCGCCGTTGCTCTCCGAAGCTATCCGGCGAATCCACCTCGGCGAGTCGGTTAGCAGTCTGTTTGTGGGTGGTGATTAAGAATCTGGTTTCCGTTTGTGTCATCGAGAATAGTCTGAGCGGTGGATCATGTCATGAATGGCGTGTTTCCTGCGTACGGGTTGGGCCATGCCCAGCCCTTGGCGCGATAGCGCCACAGTGTGTGGACCAGTTCAGTGCAGCCAACGAGACGGACCGTGCCGGTCCGAGGCATGGCCTAGCCCGTACGAGATATGCCATTTAGCAGGACTACGTCATCTCCGCGTAACGCCAGGCGTAGTAGTGCTGGCCGACGTTGCCGGCTTCGACGCGCCAGGCGGGGTCGTTACCGGGAGTGTAGGTTAGGCAGCGGCGTTCGAAGCACTGCACCAGCACCAGTTGAACGGTTCCGCCAACCTTGACGTTGGCCCAGTACGGTTCGGTGATCGGCCGGCCGGTTGCGAATACCGGGTCCGGGAAGAGCGTGTCGGTTCCAAGTTCGCCGTCCTGGTACACCAGCCCGGATGAGTTCATAAACTCCCAGAACGGTGCTGCAACCGTGTGGTTGGTGATAGGGTCGAGATGACCGATGCCGACATTTTGGGAGGAAAGGCTGGGATCGACGGTGACGTTGCCGGAGCGGTCGATCCTCTGGATGACCAAAGCGTTGATGTTGAGGGGTGGCAGATCAAGCGCTGTCCCGAAGGTGGCGTAGGTTGGGCCCTCAGTGTCATCCGGATCGCCGGCAACGTTGACCTCGGCCGGTTCATACTCATCGAAATCGGCATCGCCCATCTGGCGCTCGCCGGTGATGAGTTCGACGACCAACAACCCGTTGGTGACAAACCAGATCGATTCCTGGTCGCCGCCGGGCTGGGTGATCTCCATGCGTGACTTATCGAAATATTGCACCAGCCGTTTGCCGCCAGGCGCTTCGGTGTAATCCTCATGCAGAGCGCAACTGAATGGTGCAGGGCCCCACATCCAGGTGCGGGCGATGTCGCCATCAATGACCGGCTTGTCGGTGCGTGCCCAGGTTGCTTCGATAGCCGGATGGGCGAATTCGACTTCACAGGATTCGCCGGAAAGCGCTTCCTCGACCCAGTCCCAGCGGCGGTCGACATGTTCTCGGTCGATCGCCTCCGGTTCGCCGAAGAGCGTGACCCAGATATCTTCCGGCAGTTCGCCACCTTCAACGACAACACACTTGCAATGTAGATGTGCCCGGTTGGCGTCTGCTGCCGCGGATGTTGCGAAGAGTTTGTTCTCGCCGTGCAAATGACAGGCGTTGCATGCGTGACAGCCGCCGGTGGTGGGGTGCATGGTATCGAGCGACACCGGGCAGCCAGGCAGACCAAGCCCCCACTCCGGGTCGAGGGCATACCAGGTCATCGTTGGAACGTCGGCGAGTGTGGCCGTGCCGTGGACAGGTATGGCGGCAACCGGCAATGTTGCCCCAAGGGTGAGCGCCAGTCCACCGGTGAGCGCGGCGCTCTGTTTGATAAACGTTCGCCGGTCAACCCTGCGCTGCACGGTTTGCCTCCTGATTGGTTTTGGTCACTGTTGAGGTGGGCACTCGGCTGAAGGAGCGGCGTGACTCCGTCTTTTTCCGCTTTCTCGCATTTTCACTTTCGATCAAACACGTCTCTATCGTCCACTTCCATCCACATCATCGCCCCGCCGCTTCTTCAGCCGCCTGCCGGTTGAACTCTGGACCGTATGGTAGTAGATGGACCCTGTCCGGGCATCATAGAGCGGTTTTGCCTATGTGTCAAGCGGTCAATCAGTCGGTACGACCCCAAGTGGCAGATCGTCGAGCAGGTCCGGATCGTGGGTGTCAATCTGCTCGGCCGGGTCATGAAGGTCGACAGCTGCGAGGATCGCCTGGTCAGCACTCCAGAAAAATCGGTCCTTACCGATCAGGGTTACCAGACCGCTGCGTTCCATCAATGCCTGTACCTGTGGTTGTAGCCCGGTTATCAGCAGGTGTTTGCCAGCGGCTCGCTGGGACTCCCATAGATGTTCGATGGCGTGGACGCTGGTGACGTCGGCCATCGGAACACCACGCATCGAAAGGATCAGCACTGGCGCATCCGAGAGTTCCTCGAGCGTCTCAGTGAATTGGTATACGGCGCCGAAAAAAAGTGCCCCGCTAATGTAGACAACCTTGACGCCCGGCGGTTCCGCGTCGATCTTGAAGCCGGCTGCCCGGAGCCGCTCCCAGTCGACATCGGTTGGCACGATCGTCAGCCGGGCAACCTGGGCGAGGAAGAAGAGGATGCTGACTGCCAGGCCGATCAGGATCGCCTGCGTGAGGTCGAAGGTTACAGTGGCAACCATAGTCACCAGCATCACCAGGAAGGGGCCGGCCAACCGGCGACGAACGTAGAACCTGATTACATGCCACTCGTTCATTCGCCAGGCAGTGACCATCAGGACGCCTGCCAATGCAGAGAGCGGGATGGATGCAATCGTCCGCGAAAGCAGCAGCGCACTGGCCAGCAACGCGCCGGAGTGGACAAAGCTGACCATTCGGGTAATGCCGCCGGCTTTGACACCAACGCTGATCCGGGCGATTGCCGCCGTTGCCGGCACACCACCAATGAACGGCAGGACAATGTTTCCAATACCCTGACCGACCAACTCCTGATTCACTTCCAGCCGGGTTCCGGTCATCCGGCCGGCAACAACGCCGGCGAGCAGGCTCTCGATTGACCCCAATGCGGCAATGGCTGCTGCCGGCCCGAGGAGCGAGCCCGCCAGCGAAAGGTCATCCATGCTGATCGTGAGCCGGTCTTCGAGGATGATCGTCCGTGGAATCGTTCCAATCGTTTCAACGCCCCAGCCGAACGACCAGGAGATGATGGTTATCAGGGCGATGCCAACCAGCGCCGCCGGAACGCGGGCAATCTGTTTGAAACGTGGCAGGGCAATCATCACAATGGCGACAAATACCGTGCAAAACAATGCCTGGCTGCTGATCTGGGGGAATGGTCCGCCGATGTAGTTGCGGAGTATGGCCGTCGTGCTTTCAACGTGTTCGCTCTCGATCCCGAGTGCGTTGTCGATCTGCCCGATGGCGATGATCAGGGCGATGCCGCTGGTGAAGCCGGTAATGACCGGAACCGGGATGAAGTTCACTACCCTACCCAGCCGGAAGAGGCCGATGGCGAGAATGATCAGCCCGGCCATCAACCCGGCCATCCAGATGCCCCGGAGACCGTGTTGCTGCCCAACGAGAATCAGCACGGCCGACATCGCGCCGGTTGGACCGCTGATCTGGTAGGGAGCGCCACTGAGCGCACCGATGATCATGCCGCCGACAATGGCGGTGACCAGTCCGGCTGCAGCGGTCGCACCACTGGCAACACCGAACGCGAGCGCCAGCGGCAAGGCAACCGCAGCAACAGTCAACCCGGCGATCAGGTCGCGTTGAAACTTGGAACGATCGTAGGATCCGAACTCGCGCTTGTAGAGTTCAAACAGAACAGGTTGAGGTATTTTCATCTTGTAGCGTGATGCTTTCCCGAATGCGCCCCGGCTCCTCCACCAAGCCGGAATCAAGGCTTGCCACTATAGCCCATCACATTGATTCATGCATGTTTGCCGGTCAGCCCGTGCGTTCGGGCAGACCAAATTCCTGTGCGATGAGCTCGAACGAGCGCAACCGGGCTTCATGGTTGTGAATGTGACTGGTAATGATTACCTCGTCTGCCTGGGTGTTGGCCACCAGGTCATCCAACCGCTGGCGGACGGTTGCCGGCGAGCCGATGTATTGCTTCGCCAGGTATTCGTCGACATGCTGCCGTTCGACGGGTGAGTATGGATAGGCCAGCGCCTCGTCGACACTGGGCAACGGGCCGAACTGCCCGCGATGCCGATAGAGGTTTGACAGCCCGATGGATGAGGCTACCTTCATGGCTTCCTCGTCGGTCTCGGCGCAGATGACCGACATGCCGACGATGGCGTGTGGCTGGGGGAACTGATCGGATGGAACGTAGTTCTCACGGTAGTAACGCATGATCGGGCCGGGATCGGTCGAGCTGAAGTGTGCGGCAAAGGCGAACCCGGTGCCGATCTGGGCAGCCATTCTGCCGGAGTAGTCGCTGGAACCCAACAGCCAGATCGGTGGTAATTCGACACCGGTCGGGATGGCAATGATCGGCTGGAAGGGGTGATCGTCCGGGAAATCCCCGACCGAGAAGGCCTGCATCTCACGCATGAGATGGGGGAAATCGTCCGCGCCGAGTGCTTCGCGAGAGCGTCGCAGGGCGATGGCGGTCATCGGGTCGGTGCCGGGGGCACGGCCGATGCCAAGGTCGATCCGGTCCGGATGCAACGCTTCCAGCACCTTGAACCATTCGACAACTTTCAGCGGTGAATGGTTGGGCAGCATGATGCCGCCGGAGCCCACCCGGATCCGCTCTGTTGCGCTGGCGACGTGGCCAATCATGATCTCCGGCGCGGAACTGGCAACACCGGGCAGGTTGTGATGTTCGGCCAGCCAGTAGCGCGTGTAGCCCATCTTGTCCGCCAGTTTAGCGAGATCCATGGTGTTATGTAGCGCCTGTGCCGCCGTCGACCCGGCGACAACCGGCGAGAGATCCAGAACCGAAATGTCGTAACTCATCTGCAATA
>CAZRNC010000052.1:0-11583 GCA_964601285.1 uncultured Thermomicrobiales bacterium
CCCTCTATCAGCTTGAAAACCAACGGTGCAAGGGCGGGGTGGGTGCTGAGGAGGGCGGTGCGTGCCAGCCCTTCCATGTCGATGACCGGGCCGTTGGGGATCATCAACATCAGGTTCATGTCACCCTCATAGGCCGGCTCCATCCAGGTTGCCCCGGTGGTTGCTCGTAGCAGTTCGCCGGCTAACGCTGCCGCCGGGATTGCCAGCGGCTCAATGTCCCCACGGTTGCCGGAGCCGTAGATGCCGGCGAGATCGGCAAGCTGGCCGAGTGCGAGGTCCAGCTTGCGGAGGTCCTCATGCAACAGGTCGCGGCTTGCTGTTTCGGGAAATGAAATGGTGATACCGGTCTGACCATCCAGGTAGTCCGCAAACTGCCGGGCGAGTCCTTGAATTGCTTCATGCTGTTCGCTCAACGAGTTTCCCCATCATCCTACGCAACCTGAACTGGCCGGAAATTCGCCAAATCTGGAGCATCCGGAAACCGGAGCATTGACGTACATACAGTATCAGCGTAGTATGCCCGTATTGCAACGACTCCAGGTATACGGGTTTTGTGGTCATCTGGCCTGCCAGAACTATGTCCACACGACCCGGTGCGTACCAGCCTCCATGGTTTGGAGGTTGTGTGTTTCGTTCAGCGTGCGGACTGAATGTCGGAGATCAGGAGGAGGTTACGATGACCCTGGACCACGATGCAGACATGGAACCCATCGACATGGAACCCGGACGAATTGATCGCCGGACGCTTCTTCGCAGAGGCGCAGTCCTCGGCCTGACAGTTCCTGTCGTTGCCAGTCTTCTGGCAGCTTGTGGGGATGATGACGACGACGAGCCGGAAGCGACAACCCCACCTTCGCAGCCCGACCCAACGGCCACAGATGAGCCGGACGATGCGGACGACGAAGAGACTGAGGAAGAGTCGGAAGACGAACCAACAGCCACGACTGCTGCTGATGAAGAGGATGACGAGGACGAAGAAACGCCCGAGGAGGAGGATGATGACGTAGAAGATCTCCCTGCTCCAGAGGGCACCTTCGGTGGATCGCTCAAAGTCGCGCTGATTGGCGAGCCACCAACGCTTGACATCCACCAGACTACGGCAACCATCGTTGCCCTGATCACCTGGCACATGTATGAGTGTCTCTTTACCTATGCTGAGGACTTCGCCGTTGTGCCACAACTGGCCGAATCGTTCGAATCCAGCGCAGACGGGCTGACCAACACGATTGTCTTGCGGAACGATGTTACGTTCCACAATGGCGAGCCGATGGTTGCCGCTGACGTTGTGGCATCCATCGAACGGTGGGCCGGTGTTAGCGGTCTCGGTGCGGGCCTGCTGGAGTCCACCGACAACATCAATGTCGTTGATGACTACACGCTTGAGTTCCAGATGAATGAAACGGTTGGTTCGTTCGGTGTTGTGCTGGCACGGGCCAACCAGGGTGCTGCCATCTATCCGAAGTCTGTGATCGACGCCGCCGGCGCCGATCCGATGACCGAGTTCGTAGGAACCGGGCCGTATATGCTGGTCGACCGCCAGGCCGACCGCTTCATCCGGTTCGCGCGGTTTGACGACTACGTTAGCTCACCTGGACCGACCAACGGCTACGCCGGCTTCAAGGCCGCCTATCTTGACGAGATCGAGTTCATCCCGGTGCCGGATGAGTCCGCCCGACTTGCCGGTCTACAGGCCGGTGACTATGACTACCTCGAAAGCATTGTTGCCGATCAGATGGCAGTGCTCGAAGGTAACCCGGATCTTGATGTTGGCCTGTTGCCACCAAGCGGCTGGGACGTGCTGGTCTTCAATCTGGCCGAAGGCATCATGCTGGACCACAAGCTGCGCCAGGCGATCCAGGCGACGATCAACTGTGAGCCGATCATGCTGGCGGCCGAGGGCGAAGGTTTCTTCCGTCTCGATCCAGGCATGATGCTCCAGGAAACCGTCTGGCACTCAATGGTCGGTGACGACCGCTACAACATGGCGAATCCGGAGCTTGGGGCGCAACTCCTTGCAGAATCTGATTACAACGGTGAGCCAATCCGTTTCCTGACCACCCAGGAGTATGCCGACCAGTATGCAACTGCGGTGGTCTCCAAGCAGCAGCTCGAAGAGATCGGCATCATGGTCGAACTGGTCGTCACCGACTGGGCAACGCTGATTGCCAACCGGGCGATCCAGGCAGAGTGGGACATCTTCACGACCGGTTTCTCCTTCCGGGTGGACCCGATCGGTATGCCGCCATTCCCGAGTTGCACCTGGCCGGGCTGGTGGTGCACAGATGACAAGGTTGAGGCTGTTGGCCGGCTCGGTGGCGAGATGACCTTTGAAGCCCGCTTCGAGGCGCTCGAGGACTTGCAGGAGATCTGGTACTCCGATGTACCGGGTATCAAGATCGCCGACACCTATGGTGTGAATGCGCGCTCTGCCCGGATTCAGAACTTTGTCACCCTGACGCAATTGCAGCCGGAGTTCGTCAACATCTGGCTGGAGGATTAGACACGTCGTTCGCGCTTGCCGCAGGCAGGGTTGAGCCTTCAATGGCCAACCCTGCCTGCGGCCTGACAAGGAGAACGAACAGGAACGTTTGTTGGGTGTCGCGCAATCGGGGCCGATTGCAGCGTCCTAACTTTGATTTCCGGTATTTCCTTTAGCAGGAAATGGACTGGATGAGTCTGGAGTCACACGGCGATGGTTGAACATTCACGGTTTGAGGAACTTCTCGGGCAGATTCGGGCCGGATCTATATCCCGGCGAGACGTCATCCGGCGCTCACTCGCGCTTGGGCTGAGCGCTCCGCTTATCACTGCGTTGCTGGCAGCCTGTGGTGATGATGACGAACCAGCTGCAACGTCGACGCCGGCAACTGGCGGAACCGACAGCGAACCGACTGAAGCACCAGAAGAAGACGAAGAGCCTGAAGAGGCAACTGAAGCACCTGAAGACCCGACCGAAGAAGAATCTGAAGACGAAGAAACTGAAGAAGCAGAAGAAGAACCCGATTACGAAGGCGACGGTGTTCGGGGCGGCAAGCTGATCATTGCGGCAATTGGTGAACCCCAAACGCTGGACATGCATCAGACGACCGCCGGCATCACCGCCGAAATTGGCTACTGCATGTACGAAACGCTGTTTGCCTACGACCATGAGTATCAGCCGGCCCCGATGCTGGCAGAGTCGTACGATGTCAGCGACGACGGAACCGTCCACACCATCAAGCTTCGCCAGGGCGTGCCGTTCCACAACGGCGACGAGATGACCTCGGAAGATGTGGTCGCCTCGCTGGAACGCTGGGCAGAGATTAGTGGTGTCGGCAAGCTGCTGATGGAAGCGACTGAATCACTTTCCGCGCCGGATGACTACACCGTAGAGATCGTTACTTCCGGTCCATACGGGACCATTCTGGTGGCGCTCGCCAGCAACACCCAGGCCTGCACCATCCATCCCAAGGAGTTGCTCGACGAATATGGACTCGACCCTCTCCAGGAATTCATCGGCACGGGACCCTACCGGTTTGTCGCACGTCAATCGGATGCCTACATCCGGTTCGAACGGTTTGATGACTATGCTGCTGTTCCGGGCGAACCCGACGGCTATGCCGGCCACAAGTATCAATGGGTAGACGAAATCGAATTCGTCCCGGTACCGGATGAAGCGTCACGCGTGGCGGGGATGCAGGCCGGCGATTATCACATCGTCATGCAGATCAGCAACGATCACTACGATGTGCTGGTGGGCGCGGACAACCTGCGCGTCGAGATTTTGCCACCGAGCAACTGGGATGTCTTCTTCCTGAACTGGGCACAACCGCTCATGGCGGATGAGAACATTCGCAAGGCGTTCCAGGCGGCGCTCGACCATATGCCGATCATGCAATCGTCGCGTGGTGGTGGCGATTTCGTGGCACTGGACCCAAGCCTGATGCTGAAGCCAACCGCCTGGTACAGCACCGTCGGCGAAGATCTGTACGACATCGCCGATCCGGAACTTGCCGCCGAATATCTCGAAGCGGCCGGCTACGATGGAACGCCGGTCCGGTTCATGGCGACGCAGGAATACGCCTATATGTATGGCGCGGCAGTTGTTGCCAAGCAACAGCTTGAAGAAGCTGGTTTCGTCGTTGACCTGCAAATCACCGACTGGGCGACCGTGCTTGAACGACGCGCCCAAAAGGAAGCCTGGGATGTGTTTGTCACCGGCCACGGCTTCGTGCCAGACCCGAGCCAGATCACCTATGTCGGGCAGATGAACATCTACCCCGGCTGGTGGGACGACGAGGCCAGCCTGGAACTGGCGGCTGAGCTGCTGGCTGAACCGGACTTTGAAAAGCGCTTCGACCTCTGGGAGCAGATTCAACTCAACGCGTATGAGCAGGTCCCTGCTGTCAAGACCGGAGACTCCAGTGTGATCGCTGTCTGGCAACAGTCTGTCGGCGGGTTCACCACTCAAATCCAGCGGGGAGTTCCGTTCTGGAATGTGTGGCTGGAAGAGTAAGAGAGCCTGCGATGGGACATCCGGGCCGTCTGGTTGAGGCGGCCCGGATTCGCAAGACTACTGGGAAGCGGACGACCTTGAACTCGAGACTGATACTGTACGAGGTGGTACAGCGATGATGGCGTTCATCCTGCGCCGGTTAGTGATGCTCGTTCCGGTGCTGCTCATTGTCGGCATTGTCGTGTTTACCCTTATCCACCTGACTCCCGGCGACCCGGCCGCGGTCATCCTTGGTCCGGATGCGACGCCGGAGCAAGTCGATGATATGCGCGAGCGGTTGGGGCTGAATGAACCGTTTCACATCCAGTTCTTCACCTGGTTTCTGAACGCCCTTCGCCTGGACTTTGGCGAGTCCATCTTTATTGGCGAACCGGTGACCAAGGCGCTACGCGATCGTGCCCAGCCAACCGGGTTGCTGACACTCTATGCGTTAACGCTTTCAATTCTGGTTGGTGTGCCGGCCGGTGTCATTGCAGCGGTAAACCGCAACACGGCAATTGACCGGTTCCTAATGGTTTTCTCGATTAGCGGAGCGGCAATTCCAAACTTCTTCCTGGCGATCCTGTTGATGTTGCTCTTTGCCGTCAAACTGCGCTGGTTACCGTCGACCGGTTATGCGGATATCCAGGATGGACTTGGCGAGCACCTGAAACACATGATCATGCCGGCGTTTGCGCTTGGTATTTCCTCGGCCGGCCTGCTGGCCAGGCTGGTGCGCTCGTCGATGCTGGATGTGCTGAAAGAAGATTACGTTCGCACGGCATTCGCCAAGGGGTTGCCCGGCCGGGTGGTGGTGATGCGTCATGCATTGCGAAATGCGCTGATCCCGGCAATCACCGTTATTGGTGTTTCGCTTGGGGCGTTGCTCGGTGGGGCTGTGGTGACCGAGACCGTCTTCGGCCTGCCGGGCATGGGCCGGTTGGTGGTGCAGAGCATCGCCAGACGGGACTTCCCGGTCATTCAGGGCGCAGTGATGACAATCGCTGCGATCTATGTGCTGGCGAACCTGCTGGTCGACGTGCTCTACGTCTACATAGATCCGAGGGTGCGTTATGGCGGGGACTGATACACGGGCTGATCTGCGGGCGGAATCCGCAGCACTGAATCGTCGCCGGTGGCGTCTTTCGGCAATCACCCCGGCATCGAAGTACTACTGGATCCGGCTGTTGGCAGAGAACAGGATCGCCGCGGTCAGCTTCCTGTTCATGATGCTGGTGATCATTGCTGCCGCTATCGCTCCCTGGATTACAGCCCACGAGCCAAATTTCGTCGACCCGGTCCGGCGGCTGCAACCGCCTTCCCGAGACCACTGGTTCGGGACGGACTCGTTCGGTCGAGACATCTTCACCCGAGCGCTATACGGCGCGCGCGTTTCGTTGATGGTCGGGCTGACGGTGATGGTGGTGGCGGCGTTCTGCGGCTCGGTTATCGGTCTGGTTTCCGGCTACTACGACCGGTTTGATTCGGTTTTGATGCGGATCATGGACGGGCTAATGGCCTTTCCGAGCATCCTGCTGGCGATCGCGATCATGGCGAGCCTGGGACCGCGCACCTCAAATGTGATTATTGCGCTATCGGTGGTGTATACGCCGACAATCGCCCGGTTGGTACGAGGAAACACCCTCGTTGCGAGGCGGCTTGCCTACGTTGAATCGGCTCGGTCGATCGGTATGCGCGACCATCTGATCCTGCGGCGGTATGTCTACATGAACTCGTTGTCGCCGTTGATCGTGCAGTGCACGTTTGTTGTGGCGTTTGCGATTATCTCCGAAGCGTCGCTTTCGTTCCTCGGTGCCGGCGTGCCGCCGGAGACTGCCACCTGGGGCAACATGGTCCGCGACGGCCAGGCTGTGCTCCAGCGAGCATGGTGGTTGGCCGTGCTCCCCGGCACGTTGCTCTTCCTGACGGTTCTTGCCCTTAACCTGCTGGGCGATGGCCTCCGGGACGCGCTGGACCCCCGCTCACGGGAGCGTTAGGGCTTTGTTTGTCTGTGGAAATGAACTCTCGTTGGGGCGCAATTCGTTGCGCCCCATTTTGCTATCAAGTTGCGGTCAATTTGACGTGGCGTCTGGTCGTCCTGTACCAGGCTCCCCGGAGGGGTAGGGGCGTATGGCAATGCGTCCACGTGCAACTCATTCCAGGCTGTGTTTGAACATGCCTTCTCATCTGTCATCCTGAGCGAAGTCGAAGGATCTCGAGCCTCGCATCTCGATGTCACTTGGGAAGATCCGTGGCATGAGATCCTTCGACTTCGCTCAGGATGACAGATAAACCAGTCGGCTCCGGTTTGAACATTGCGGTGTCAAACGGCGGACGCATTGCCATACGCCCCTACCCCTCCGGGGAGCCTGGTACAGGACAACCGGATTGCCTTACCTTGATGAGCCCAACCCCTCGCCGGGGCGTGGCACTAGCCGGTGCTTGATACCGTACGGAAGACGTCTGGACATGACGGCAAGAGCGGCGTAGCGCCCGTGTAGTGACGGAAACATGCGCAAATGTACCCCGACGATGAAAGATAGTATTGACACAACCATATCTGCATGCGACGATCGACGCATTGGACCCGAAAAACGCGATCGAGAGGATGGGCAATGCGCATTGTCATGTTTGATGGCAACAACATTGGGATCGTCGGTGGCGACGAAACCATTGTTGACATCAGCGATCTGGTTCAGAGGTACGATCCGCTTGGACCGGAAGATCTCCTGCCGGATCTGATCAACCATTACGACGAGTTGAAAGATGAACTCGAAGCCAGGGCAGCTGCCGGAGGGGGCAAGGCTGCGGGCGATGTGAAAATCGAAGCTCCGGTCGTTCGACCCACCAAAATCATCTGCCTGATTGGCAACTACCGCGAGTTCCGGGATGACCGGCCACTCCAGATTCTGGACATCTTCTTCAAGTCGCCCGAGTCGATCTCCGGCGATGGTGACACCGTCGTGCTGCCGGCACACGACGCCACAATCTTCCACCACGAAGCTGAAATTGCCATGGTGATCGGTAAAGAAGCGAAGAACGTGAGCCAGGAAGACGCCATGGACTATGTCTTTGGCTTCACCGGCTTCAACGATGTCTCGGCTCGTGGCCTCGGCCGCACGCACATCACCAGCTTCCTCGGCAAATCGTTCGACACCTTCGGCGGGTTTGGCCCGGCGATTGTCACGAAGGACGAGATTGCCGACAAGTACGACATCGACATCACCGTCCATGTCAACGGCGAACAGCGGCAGGTCTACAACACCAGTGACATTGAACGGCCGATGGAGGAGCTGGTCAGCTACATCTCCTCGGTAACGACGCTGCTGCCGGGAGATGTCATCTGCTGTGGCACGAACCACCAGGGACTCGGCGCGATGCAGGATGGCGATGAGGTCGTTACCTCACTTTCCGGTATCGGTTCGTTCACCCTCCATGTTTCCGATCCGAAAAAACGGACCTGGGAGCGTGGCATCGACAAGGAAACGGCAGAGCGTGTGGTCCGGCAGGCACAGGCAGCCGGAGCGCAGAGTGGAGGTTCGGGTTCATGAAGCTCGTTCTAACAAAGGACAACCGCATCGGTGTGGATGTCGACGGCGGGTTTGTGGATGTTTCCAGCGTGTTCGAGGACATTCGTTATCGAACTGCTGCCGATCGTATGCCGAGAGTATTGGCAGTCTTCCACGAGCGGCGTGGGCAGATCGAAGAAGCAGCCGCAGCCGGCACTCCGGTTGAAATGCCACCGCTCCAGGCTCCGGTCCCACGGCCGCCGAAGCTGATTGCAGCGTTTGGCAATTACCGGGAAGGCACCGACCGGGATCGGGAGTTGCAGGACATGTTCCTGGAAAGCCCGCAGTCGGTCATCGGGCCGGGCGACACGGTCGTCCTGCCACCCCACCCGGCAACGATCTATCACCATGAGGCGGAACTGGCGCTGATTGTCGGCAAACGGGCGAAAGACCTGCCGGCGGATGAGAGCGCGCTGGACTGCCTGGCCGGCTACAGCCTTGGCATCGACGTGTCCGGGCGCGGTCTTGGCCGTCGTGGACCGAGTCGCATGGGCAAGTCGTTCGACACGTTTACTCCGCTCGGACCGGCGATTGTGACCGTCGACGAGGTCGCCGACCCGCAGGACCTGCATATCAGGCTCACTGTGAATGGTGAAGAGCGGCAAGACTACTCAACGTCGGACATGGAATACAGCGTTGTTGAAGTGCTCTCGTTCATCAGCGGCTACATGACGCTGGTTCCAGGCGATGTCATCATCTGTGGCACCAACCACCAGGGTCTCGGTGCCTGCCAGGATGGTGACCAGGTGGTGATGACCATCTCGGGGCTTGGCGAACTGAAGGTAACCATCTCCGACACCCATGATCGTGCATGGGCCCGCGGTATCGATCAGGAAATGGCGAACCGCGTGCGCACCTCTGTCGGAAGCTAGAGGAACCGGGCCAAAACCGGCGCCCCCGTTTGGGGCGCCGGCACGTACGCAAGAGAACCTGGAGGAGAGAAATGGCCATCGATCGTGAACCGGAATCGGCCTTGGACAAGATCACCAGCACGAGGTTTGACCGAAGAACCCTCCTGAAGCGATCCGCCCTGGTGGGCTTTGGCGCTTCTTCCCTGGTCACGCTGCTGGCGGCCTGTGGCGATGACGACGACGAACCTACTGCCACAACCGAGGCATCGCAACCTGAACCTACCGCCGCCGAGGAAGAAGGCGACGAAGAACCAACCGACGAAGACGATGAAGACCCAACCGAAGAAGAATCAGATGATGAAGCCCCCGCTGGTGACGGCGTTTTCGGCGGAAAGCTGATCATCGCCAACGCAGGACAGCCGCACTCGCTGGACATGCACCAGCCGCAGGGTGGCCGTACGCTCAACCTCATCACCTGGCATATCTACGAGTCGCTCTTCACCTGGGACAGCGAATATTCGCTGATGCCGCAACTTGCCGAAGGCTTCGAAGCCAACGACGATGCGACGCTCTTCACGATCACCCTGCGCGAGGGTGTGCCGTTCCACAATGGTGAAGTAATGGTTGCATCCGATGTGATTGCGTCGATCGAGCGTTGGGCATCACTCGCTTCTAATGGCCAGATTCTGATGGCGGCGACCGAAGAATTGGCAGAGGTGGATGACCACACTATCGAGTTCCGGATGTCCAGCCCGGTCTCAACCGTGCCAAACCTGCTTGCCCGTGCTGGTCAGGGTTGCGCGATCTATCCGAAGAGCGTAATTGACGAGGTCGGAACCGACTTTGTGAATGAGTATGTCGGAACCGGACCCTACAAGTATGTCGACTTCCAGCCGGACCGCTTCACCATCATCGACCGGTTCGATGACTATGTGCAGCCGCCGGGTGAATCCAGTGGCTATGCAGGCCGGCGCAATGCCTACCTTGACGAGATGGAATTCCGGCCGGTTCCGGATGAGGCAGCTCGCATCGCAGGTTTTGAATCCGGTGAGTATCACTATCTCGAAGAAGTGATCGCCGACCAGATCGATGTTATGCGCGAGAACCCGAACCTGCGCGTGGAGCTGCTGCCGCCACGAAGCTACGGCTACATCGGCATCAATCATCGCAGCCCGATCATGAGCGATCTCAAGATTCGCCAGGCGATGCAGGCTTGCATGGATATTTACCCGCAGGGGTTGGCATCGCACGGTGAAGGCTACTTCGAGCTTGGCCCGGGCATCATGCTGCCGGTGACCGTCTGGGATTCGGACGCAGGGTCTGAATACTACGACATGCAGAATCCGGAGCTTGCAGCCCAATTGCTCGAAGAGGCCGGCTACGACGGCACACCGATTAAGTGGTTGACCACCCAGGATGACCTTGGCGATTACAACTCGGCCGTTGTTGCTGCGAGCCAGATGGAAGATGCCGGGTTCGTCATCGACCTGATCGTCATCGACGAGGCGACGCTGGCAACGGAACGCAACAAGGATGATGGCTGGGATGTCTGGAATGGCGCGTTCATTCTGCGGACCGACCCGACCCTGTTGCAGTTCGTTTCGTCCTGTGACTATTCCGGCTTCTGGTGCTCCGACGACAAGGAAGAAGCCTTCGGCCGCTTGATCTCGGAGACCGAATTCTCTGATCGCTTCGAAGCGTTCGAGGATATCCAGCGTCTCTTCTATGAAGAGGTGGCAGCGATCAAGCAGCAGGACAACTACGGTGTGATGACCGTGGCTGCTGTCGTCGAGAACTTTGGACCGGAAACCACGCACTTCGAGCTTGAGCCAGAGTTCACCAACTGCTGGTTGGCTGAGTAACAGGTTTTTGACAAGGAGGAGCGGTTGGCCCGCTCCTCCTTTCTGCTAATCGGGTCCTACCTGCAACACCGGAGCGCGAATCGTTGCGCCCCACTGTGCAAGCGGTGTTGCAGGTACACCGAGCGAAACAGAGGGTTGACAGTTGACAGTTCGCAGTTGCGGTAACGGGAATGGAGCCGGAGCATGACCGCATTTATCTTGCGGCGACTTGTGCTGATGATCCCGGTTCTCATTATCGTTGCGATCATCGTCTTCACACTGGTCCACATCACACCGGGCGATCCGGCAGCGGTGATGGCTGGTGAAGATGCCACGGCAACGCAGGTTGACGAGATGCGGGAACGGTTGGGGTTAAATGACCCGTTGCCGACCCAGTTTTTCAATTGGTTCAGAGGAGCACTTGTGCTCGATTTTGGTGACTCGCTGTTCCTGAGACAGCCTGTTACTGAGGCGATGCTCGACCGGGTTCAACCAACGCTCATGCTGACGCTCTATTCACTAACCATCGCGTTGTTTATCGCCTTGCCGGCCGGCGTGATCGCCGCGGTCAAACGCAATTCGCCGATTGATCGCCTGCTGATGATGATGTCAATCAGTGGTGCGGCGATTCCGAACTTCTTCCTGGGCATTCTGTTGATCCTGCTCTTCGCCGTCGTCCTGGGCTGGCTGCCATCCGGTGGCTATGTCGATATTCAGGACGACTTGCGTAGCCATCTGCGCTACATGGTCATGCCATCGTTTGCACTGGGCTTTTCTGCCGCCGGTTTGCTAGCGCGTATGGTGCGTTCGACGATGCTGGATGTGCTCAATGAAGACTATGTGCGAAC
>CAZRNC010000053.1:0-11544 GCA_964601285.1 uncultured Thermomicrobiales bacterium
AGTACAGGGCCACAGGGGATCTGACACCCGTACGGGAGAGGCCATGCCTCTCCCTTCGCGCGGCAGCGCGACCTGCTCAACCACGACGCTGCTGCAACGAGCCGGCGGATCGTTCCGATCCGAGGGAGAGGCATGGCCTCTCCCGTACGACAGATTTCCTGTGGCCTACTACTGAAGGAAGCCGAAGGATCTCTTTCCATGAGGCTTCTGATTCTCCAGCGCAGCGTTCGCGGTCGGTCACCACGTCGGCGGACAAGAGAGCTCGGCTACGCCCGGAATGACAATCCAGGTTGGTTTGCGCAGGCCAAGCCCGGCAGGCGTTGCCGGCGGACGCATTGCAATGCGCCCCTACCCCTGCGGGGAACCAGCGCAGCTACTTCATGTTCACCGCGTCCCAGTTGTGGTGTTCGTCCCAGGCCTTGATGCTGAGTTGCGGGTCGGTAAGGATGTCGAGGGCGGTCAGGGCCATGGCGGTTGAGACCTTGATGAACTGGTCGTAGCCGAACTCGGAGCCAGATGCGTCGACGACCTGCTGGGAGTGGCCAGGGATCGGGTCGTGACTGATGGCGAACGAACCGGTCACCGATGGCACTTTGTAGGAGACATTGCCAAAGTCGGTCGAGTGCATCCCGCGGCCTTCACGTCCAGTCGAGAGATCCAGCCCGACTTCCTTCATGTTCTCGTGGTAGACCCGGCCCAGAGTGTAGCTTGGCCGCATGTCGTAGCAAACGTTGTCCTCGGTGATCTTGACTTCACAGCCGGTCATCAGTGCTGCGCCCTCGGCGATGTTGGTCACCTTGGCCATCAGTTCTTCCAGGTAGTCCCTGCTGGCGGCGCGGACGTACATCCGGGCGCTGGTGTATTTCGGGACAACATTGGGCGCATCGCCGCCGTGGGTGATGATGCCGTGGATTCTGGCTTCCATGTGGATGTGCTGGCGAATTGCATCAATGCCGGTGAAGAATTTGATGACCGCGTTCAGGGCGTTGACCCCGTTGTAGGGATCGGCGGCCGAGTGGGCCGGCTTGCCGAAGTATTCGATGTCGAAGTGCGAGACCGCCAGGCAGGTTCCATCGGGCCACTGGAGCGGAGCGCTGGTCATGTGGCCGGCGTGGTGGATCATCAGCGCCGCGTCGACATCATCGAACGCGCCGGTGTCGAGCAGCTTGACCTTGCCGGCGCCGCCCTCTTCAGCCGGCGTTCCGATGATCACGAAGTTGCCGCCAACCTCGTCAAGCACCGCTCCGACTCCGATGGCATTGGCCAGTCCGGATGCGCCGATCAGGTTGTGACCACAGCCGTGACCGATGCCCTTGAGTGCATCGTACTCAGCCAGGATCGCGACGGTAGGTCCGGGTCTGCCGCTGCGACGCGTCGCCCGGAAAGCAGTCTCCAGCCCGCCGTAGGGCTTCTCAACGTCGTAGCCGACCTCTTTCAAATGGTCCGCCAGCAATTGTGAGGCCATGAACTCTTCATAGCCGATTTCCGGGTTGGTCCGGATGGTCTCGGCGACCTCGACGATGTGGTCGCGTTCAGCATTGATGGCCTGTTTGATCCGTTCGCGCAATACCGAAAGGTCGGCGCCGGTTGTCGTGCTCATTCTGGAACCTCCGTTACCTGATTCATTATCCGTTTCGGGTCAGATTAGCACGCTCTGCTACTGCCAGGTTTACGGAACAGGACCAGATTCCCGGTGGTGGTCCGGTAGTAGAAGGTTGTGTTGTGACGAGATGTCACTGGTCCGGATCTGGAATTCCCGATATGTACGTACACTCCCGCCAGATTCTTCCGAAAAGCGCCCGATTCTGTGACACGAGGGAACAATTGCGGATAGGTATTGCGAGTGCTATCCTAATGCGTAGTGTACGTACGCCTAAACGCGTAACGAGTCACGCCGAAGTTTGCACTGGACCGACGGTCGCAGCCAGCAACTAGACCGTTCCAGGAAGCGGGGCACTCACTTGGATCAGCAGCAACACAACTCCGGAAAGCGGACAGACCACTCCTCGGAAGAGGACGTTCTGATCTCGCAACACACTACGGAGATTCCAGTCGTACAGATGAACGATGGCCGATTGCCAGCACCGTTTGTGCCGGATTTCGCCTGGAAGCCCGGGATCAACGACTATCCGGTCGCGCTGGCTCCATCGTCCAGCACGCTACGGCGCAAAGGCACACTGGTTGCCGGCGAGTGGGATGATGTCCCCTTGCTGGAAGATATCGAGCGCCACCGGTTGCCGGTCCGCTACATTCCACATGCGCTGGCTGTGGCCGTTGTCGTGGCCGTGGTGATGTCGAACAGTCTTTGGCTGAATCGTGGCAATGAGACACCTTCCGATCCGGTGGAGACTCCGGTCGCCGAGGTGGTGGTCAGCGACGATGAAGAGACCGAAGCTCCGTCGTTGCTCGACCGCGTGCAGCAGCCAGGCCAGGGCGGGAACGTTCCGAGCGCCACTCCAACCGTCGAAGACGAAGATGAGGGCGCTTCTGCCCCGTCGGCCGAGGCTACTCGCGAGGCGACCGAACCAGCTACGGAAACTGCTGATGCAACTGAAGCTGCCGAGGAGACTGCCATAGCCCGTATTCCGGGTGCAGGATCGTTCGAGCGGGAGACGTTCGACGGCGAACGACTGGTCGACATTGCCGGCGTCTACGGCCTCTCTGTGCCGACGCTCGCCTGGCCGAACAACATTGATGATCCGTTTGCGCTGGTCGGCGAGGGCGTCATGCTGACGATCCCTGCGATCGACGGCGTGCTGCATACCGTCCAATCCGGCGACACCATCGAGAGCATCGCTGCCGCCTACGGCTCTGATCCGGAAACGATCATTTCGTATGAACCGAATGAGGTTGCCAGTTCGGCGGACCTCTATCCCGGCCAATCAATCATGGTTCCGTGGGGCTTCGTCCAGGACTGGGGCGTGGTGCGTGAGTACACCGTCCAGGATGGCGACCACCTCTGGATGATTGCCGACTACTTTGGATTGACACCACAAACGATCGCCTTTGCCAACTTCCTGCCACGACCGGAGCTGATTGGCACCGGTCAGGAACTGATCATCCCGCCGGGTGATGGGGCATTCCTGGTAGCTGAAGCCGGCGACAGTGTCGAAGCGATTGCTGCGGAGTTCGGGGTGGACCCGCAGGCAATCCGTGACTACGCATTTAACAACCTGGGTGGGGACCGGGTGTTGCAGGAGGGACAGTACCTGTTGGTACCGGGCGCGGCTCTGCCCGACCTTGAGTCGGCGGAGCCATCCGCTCTGGATGCCAACACGGTTGCTGGCGAAGACGCGTTCAATCCTGCTACCGGAGTCTTCATCTGGCCAACCAGTGGAACGATCACCCAGGAATTCCATGGTGGGCATAGCGGTCTGGATATTGCCAACCAGGAGTGGACTCCGATCAACGCAGCCGACGGCGGGATCGTGATCTTTGCCGGCTGGAATGACTACGGACTGGGCTATGCCATCGGTATCGACCATGGCGATGGACGCCAGACCTGGTACGGGCACCTGATCGGTGAACCGTTCGTCGAAGTCGGCCAGGTTGTCTGGCAGGGGGGCTATCTCGGCGGTATGGGTTCGACCGGGAAGTCGACCGGCCCGCATCTCCACTTCGTCGTCATGCAGGATGGTGTCTACCAGAATCCATTGAACTACTTGCAATAGCCAAAAAGCTGAGCGGGCGCGGCAGCAATGCCGCGTCCGCTCGGTGTGTCCGGGCACGGGGAGGGCAATACGCCGTGATATGCTTGACTGCTGTTGGCGAGGATGGTCGCAACAGGAAACACACATTGCAACAGGTCATTGTCGTTCGCCACATGGCGATCTCGAATAGCATGAGCACACAATGCAGATGATTCGACCGGTCAACGCATTCTTTGGCCTGTTCAGCCGTGATTTGGGTATCGATCTTGGCACCGCAAACACCCTTGTCTATGTTCGTGGCAAGGGCATTGTGATCTCCGAGCCGTCGGTGGTTGCCGTCGATACTCGCACCAAGCGGGTGGTGGCCGTCGGCGTTGAAGCGAAAGCCATGGTCGGTAAAACGCCGGAAACCATTGTCGCGGTCCGTCCACTCAAGGACGGTGTCATTGCCGACTTCGACACCGTTGAGGTTATGCTCCACTACTTCATCCGCAAGGTACACCTGCAGCGAGTCATGGCGCCCCATCCGCGGGTGGTCATCGGCATTCCTTCTGGCGTGACCGAAGTCGAGAAACGCGCTGCCAAGGATGCGGCACTTTCGGCCGGCGCCCGTGAGGCCTATGCCATTGAAGAGCCAATGGCCGCCGCAATTGGTGCCGGGCTACCGATCAATGAGCCGGTCGGCAGCATGATCGTCGATATTGGTGGTGGCACGACCGAGGTCGCAGTGATTTCACTCGGCGACAACGTGGTAAACCAGTCGATTCGCATTGCCGGCGACGAGATCGACGAGGCGATGATCCAGTACGCCCGTCGCGACCACAACCTCGTTATTGGCGAGCGCACCGCTGAAAATGCGAAGATCGCTGCCGGTTCGGCCTATCCGCTCGAACAGGAGCGACGGGTCACCCTGCGAGGACGCGATTTGCTGACCGGGTTGCCGAAAGCTGTCGAGGTAAGTTCTGTCGAGATTCGCGACGCGATCAGTGCACCGGTGAACGCGATTGTCGATCTGGTGCGGAATTGCGTTGAGGAAACCCCGCCGGAACTGGTCGCAGATATTATGGAACAAGGCATAACCCTGGCAGGCGGCGGCGCATTGTTAGAAGGTCTCGACCGCCGGCTGCAGGCAGAATTGCGGATGCCGGTTCGCGTGGCCGAGGATCCGTTGACGTGTGTTGCGCGTGGCACGGGACGAGTTGCCGAGGCACTCCATCTCTACCGGCGTGCGCTCGCCAGCGGACAAGACCTTCGCCGGGCAGGCTAACCGGATGCGTGCTCCAGTGTCAGGATGGCGACTGCCATGACTCTCACAATGCGTCATACTGCCACCCTGATCGCAGGCATTCTCATCCTGAGCCTGGTGCTTATCGTCCTCGATGGCCGCAACTATCTCGACCGCCCGAAAGACCTGCTGGGCGGCGTCGTCAGCCCGGTTGCCGGCCGCCTGACCGATTTTGGCGGGCGATTCTCAAGTAGCCGCACTGCAACGGACGATGAACTCCTGGCCGAGAATGAAGAACTGCGCTCCGAACGCGATACCCTGTTGGCCGAGAACGCCCGGCTGCGCGAGCTGGAAGCGACCGTCGAGCAGCTCCAGGCACAACTCGAGTTCCAGGAAGCACGGCCGAACCTGACCTCGGTTCCGGCGAACGTGATCAGTCGTGACCCGCAGAGCCGGGAGAAGTTCATCATCATCGACCGTGGGTCGGCCGATGGGATTGACATCGGCATGCCGGTGGTCAGTCCCTATTTCCTTGTCGGGCACATTACTGAGGTAGAACCAAACCGGGCAAAGGTGACGCTGACCGTGGATTCCGCATTTCAGATCGGCGCGATTCTCCAGAACTCACGCGGGATGGGTATCGTCTATGGCCGCTGGCAGGAAGGTGGCCGCATGGTGATGCGTCACATCCAGGCGGATACCGCGATTGAGGAGAACGAGCTTGTGGTGACGTCCCAACTGACCGATGGCATCCCGGAAGGGATCATTATCGGCACGGTCATCGAGATCCAGCGTGATGACCTTCGCAACGAGGTGCAAGTCACCGTTAACCCGGCGGTCAATTTCGACAGTTTGCAGACGGTGACCGTCATCACCGGCGAAACAGGGACCTGATATGACCGGGATTGACTTGCGGCTAAAAGTCGCACTTGCGACCAGCAAGGTTTTGACCGGTGGCATCCGCAGACTTGGCCGGGGAGGTGGCACCGCGTTCCCTGGCATGGTTGCCAACCGGATCGACCCGCGGATTCTGGAAAAGCTCGCCAGCCAACTGCCGCAGGGTGTGGTTGTCGTCGCCGGGACGAACGGCAAAACGACCAGCAGCCGGATGTTGGCCAATGTGTTGCGGGCCAGTGGCCACAAAGTGGTCCATAACCGCTCAGGTTCGAACCTGGTGCGGGGTATTTCCGGCGCGTTCGCCCAGCAGGCGTCGATCTGGGGCGGCTGTCCACCGGATATCGGTGTCATCGAAGCAGACGAGAACGCCCTTCCGGATGTCATCCGCCAGACGAACCCACGGCTCATCCTGTTGCTGAACCTTTTCCGTGACCAGTTGGACCGCTATGGAGAACTGGAGACGATCACCCGGCTCTGGGCACCGGCAATTGCGTCGCTGTCGCCTGAAACAACGCTGGTGATTAACGCCGACGATCCGAACCTGGCGGCACTTGCCGAGCAGACATCGGCGCGGGTGGTGACATTCGGCCTGGAAACGCCCGGACATGAACTTCCGGAACTGCCGCATGCAGCAGACGCCGCATTCTGCCGGCGTTGCGAAACCCGCTTCGAGTATCACGCGATCTATGTCTCGCACCTTGGCCATTACCACTGTCCAAACTGTGGCTATCGCCGGCCGGTCCTGGATATCGCCGCAACGTCGATCGAGTTCCAGGGTATGGAGCGGCTGAATCTGGGGCTGCGTGTCGGCGAAGATTCGCACGAGATAGATGTCGCCCTGCCTGGCCTGTACAACGCCTACAACGCGTTGGGCGTCGTCGCGGCATCGCACGCACTGGACATTGCTCCGGATACGATCGCAACTGCCCTTGGAGCGTTCGAAGCGGCGTTCGGCCGGTTGGAGAAGATCAACCACCGTGGCCGGTATCTGACGCTGGCGCTTTCGAAGAACCCGGTCGGGTTCAACGAGGTGTTGCGGATGCTCACCGCCGAACCGGTGACTGGCCCAGTCATCATCGGAATCAATGACCTCTATGCCGATGGAACCGATATCTCCTGGCTTTGGGATGTCGATTTCGAAGCCCTTGCAGGTGAGCCGCACACCGGCACGATTTTGCCGGCTGGTATTCGCGGTGATGACCTGGCTGTTCGTATGAAATATGCCGGGTTGCCGGAAGCGCGTCTTGATGGGCGATTGCTCGACCTCAGCTTTGCTGAAGTGGTGCGCAAACTGCCGGAGATCATCCCGGAAGGTGAGAAGGTCTTCGTTTTATTGACATATACGGCGATGCTACAGTTGAGACGCGCACTGGCAGATGTGGGCGCGACCGCCGAGTTCTGGAAGCAGTAGCAGCCGGAAAGGCCCCCACGACATGGAACTCCGGATCGGCTGGCTCTATGGCCACGAAATGAATATCTATGGCGACCGTGGAAATGTCCTGGCGTTGACCCGACGAGCTGAATGGCGCGGTGTCGCGGTTGACGTCGCCACCATCGGCCTGGGCGATCCCTTGCCGGCGGGCGGGCTGGATCTCCTGTTCTGGGGTGGTGGTCAGGATCGCGAGCAGATTGCTGTCGCTGCCGACCTTGCCGGCGAAAAGGGTCGCAGCTTGAAAGCTGCGATCGAGGATGGCACGCCGGTGTTGGCGATTTGCGGTGGTTATCAACTGCTTGGTCACTACTACCGTCCACACGGTGAGCCGGATCTGCCTGGGATTGGTGCGCTGAATATTGTCAGCGAAGCCGGCAGCGAACGTTTTATCGGGAACGTCGTCGTTGATTCTGCGGAGTTCGGGCCGCTGGTCGGGTTCGAAAACCACTCCGGTCTGACATTCCACCGCGAGGGCGTGCGCTCGCTCGGCCCGGTTCGCGTTGGTCGGGGTGACAACGGTGTCGACGGGGTTGGCGGCGCGCGTTATCTGAATGTCATCGGCTGCTACCTGCACGGCGCACTGCTACCGAAAAATCCCGCAATGACCGACTGGCTGATTTCAGCAGCACTGGAACGCAAGTACGGCCGATCCGAACTTGCACCGATTGACGACAGCATCGAGCACCGCGCACATGAGCGGGTGTTGCACCGTGCTGTCCAGCTTGCACGCTAACGGAAAAGGGGTACTCGTGACAGAACCGATCCGGGTTGCGATAGTTTCGGACGTCCATGGAAACATGATGGCGCTGAAGACCGTGCTGGCCGAGATGGAAAAGCTTGGACCGTTCGACCATGTGGTCGGCGGTGGAGATTACATTGCCGGCGGAGCGTTCTCGAAAGAGGTCATGGCTCATCACCGCAACTCGGGCTGGAGCCTGGTGCGTGGGAATTCTGATGAGGAGATGGTCGAGGTCGGAACGGGCGGCCGTATTCCGGTATCAAACCGGCCGGACGGTCCTGGGCCGAGTGAGATGATTCTGGACATCATGCGCTGGAACGCCGGGCTTCTCAGTGAGGATGACCTGGAGTTCCTTGGCGGCCTGGATCTGACGTGGTCGGTCGATGGCCCGAGTGGCCAGAAGTTGGTGTTTGCCCATTCGACGCCAACCAGTTCTCATCCGGTGTACGGTCCGCATGATCCGGACGAGGTGTTTATGCCGTTCTTCGCCGCGACCGGGGCAGCGGTGTACCTGTATGGACACATTCACCATGCCTGGCTGCGGGAGACACCGGCCGGTACGGTGGGCTGCGTCGGCTCGGTCGGTATGCCGCTGGATGGTGACCATCGACCCTGTTTCATGATTGCTATTGATGACGGTACGGGCTGGTCGCTGGAGCATCACCGGATCGCCTACGACCACGAAGCCTATGCGCAGGTGCTGCAGGAATCGGGCATGCCGCACGCTGAGGGACAGGCAGCACGTATTCGCAAAGCTGGTAACTGATCGTGATCGGTTTCAGTGTTTGGCACAGGGTGTAGGCTGATATGGACCGCCTGCTGTTCGCTATCAGCATTATGTTTGTGGCGCTGTTGCAGGCAACATTCGTCCCGGCGACGAACTGGCTGAACATCGTTCCGGATGTTGCGCTGGTGCTGTTGCTGGTCTGGAGTTCGTCGCGTGGCGTCGAAGAGGGCCTGATCTGGGCGTTTGGACTCGGCCTCTGGCTGGATTTCCTGACGCTGGATTTACTCGGCTCGCACGTGTTGCCACTGCTGACCGTAGCGGTAATCGGCGGGCTGGCGCAGGGCAGGTTGTTTCGTTCCGGCCTGGTGTTGCCGGCGGTAGCCGTTATTGGTGCAACGCTGGCACATCGTATTGTTGATATTCTGGTGCGAGTGCTGACTGGTCACACGTTGATCGTCTCAGCCGAGGTGAGATTGGCCATCCTGGCTGCGTTACTGAATGTCTTGCTCGTGCCGTTAGTCTATGGATTCGTCCTGATTATGGATCGGTGGATACCCAAGCGTGTTTCGTAAGAAGCGCCGTCTGGAAATGGCAAAGCCTGGTGAGCGTAGCAAGCGACCCCGCGATGGTGGCGACGAGATAACGCTTTCTCGCCGGCTGCTCCTGGTGCGCGGCACGGTCGCGGCTGGTTTCGTTGCCCTCGGTGCGAAGCTCTGGCAGATGCAGATTGTCGAAGGCACGACCTACGAAGATGTCCAGGAAGGCAACTCGCTCCGGTTCGAGCGGTTGAAATCGGCCCGTGGACGGATTATTGACCGCGTGGGGCGTCCGCTCGCCGAGAATCGTCGTAGCTGGACCGTGCGGATCTCCCCGAACCAGCTTCCAGAGGACGATGCAGCCCGCGAAAAGGTGTTGGAAACGCTGGCCGCGACCTTGAATCTTGGCCACGCTGTTGCGCTGGATCGTTCAAAGGTGCCGATCGGGTCGGAAGCGGCCATTTGTAGCGCCGTGGCCAAACTGGTTGAAGTCGATCAGGACCAGATGCTGTTTGAGCTTACGCGGCAGAACGCTGTGCTTGTCCCGATCAAGATCGATCTGGAGCAGCCGGCGTCGCAGGAACTTGCCGGCACGCTCAAGGACATCCCCGGCGTGGTGAATCTCTCGATGCTGGATTATGCCCTGACGATCCACGGCTATTCCGAACTCCCGGTGATCGTGCGGCGCGATGTTGACCGCGACACGGCAATGGTAGTGGCAGCAAATGCCCTTCAGCTGCCGGGCGTGATGGTCGATGATGACGAATTGATCCGCCAGTATCCGGGCGAAGTTGAGTTCTCCCATGTCCTTGGCTATGTTGGGCCGATTTCCGAACATGAATACAATGCCGCGACGACGGCTACCGGAACCCGGATCTACGACCAGGATGACAATGTTGGCCGGGGTGGTGTCGAAGAGGCGCTGGAGCAGGAGCTTCGTGGCACCAAGGGTGGCCGCTGGGTGCAGGTCGACTCGGCCGGTGTTGAACGGTTCGAGCTGATGGATGAGCGCCGCAACCCGGTCTCCGGGCTGAGCGTGCAACTCACCATCGACCGGGAGTTCCAGAAGGCAGTCGCTACTGCGCTTCGCGAAGGTATTGAACATGCTGACAGCGAAGCGGTGAAAGAGGGCCGGGAGCGGGTTGGCGCAGGTGTTGCCCTGGCAATGAATCCGCAGAATGGTGAGATTCTCTCAATGGTTTCGCTGCCAACGTTCGATAACAAGGACTTTATCGGTGGCATCTCGGAAGAGAAATATCGAGAGTATCTGAACGTCGACGAAGAGGGCAAGGAACTCGAACAGCCCAACTATCAGCCGCTCCTGAACCGGGCTATCTCCGGCCTCTTTGCGCCCGGCTCGGTGATCAAGCCGCTTATTGCCTGTGCCGCATTGCAGTCCGGTACGATCACGCCGGATGACCGCTTCGAATGTCATGGAACCATGCGGGTTCCCTGGACCTGGGACGAGAGCCAGGGGAACGACTACGTTTGCTGGATTCCCGAGGGTCATGGTGAGGTTGATATCTATCACAGCCTGTCGGAGTCCTGCGACATCTTCTATTACAACGTTGGCGCGAAGGGTGGTGCCCCGGCAGATGCACCGCCAGGTGCTGACGATGTGCACTATTACAACCCGAATGACCCAACCCGGCACTACTTCCGGGGAATGGGCATCGAGGAACTGGCCCGCCATTTGCGCGAGGTGTTTGGCTACGGTCAGCGCACCGGCATTGAACTGTCTGGCGAGGCCGAAGGTGTCGTTCCGGATGACCAGTGGTTGCTCCGGGAGCTTGGCGAGAACTGGTCGATTGGTGACACGATCAACGTGTCGATCGGCCAGGGCCACTTGCTGAACACACCCATCCAGATGCTGAACGCGACCGCTGCCATCGCCAACGGTGGCTCGCTCTACCGTCCACGGTTGATCAAGGCGCTTACCCGCGAGGATGGAACGGTCGTCCGCGAGTATCCACCGAGACTGCTCCGGGAACTCCAGATCGACCCACGGTACATTGATATCGTCCGGGAAGGGATGCGCCGGACAATCACCGACAACACCGGCACTGGCCATGGAGTCATCACCGTTACCGACCCGCCGATTGCCGGCAAGAGTGGTACGGCGGAGTATGGTGAGGCCGTCGATGGCCGCTACGCGAAATCCCACGCCTGGTTCACGGCGTTCGGGCCGTATGACAATCCGGAGATTTGTGTTGCCGTGCTGATCGTCACCGGTGGTGCCGGTTCCCAGTTCGCCGGCCCGGTTGCCAACAAGATCCTCGAGGAGTACTTCCACGGCAGCTGGCGTGGCGATTCCGAGGCCTGATTCTGAACATCAACA
>CAZRNC010000054.1:0-11519 GCA_964601285.1 uncultured Thermomicrobiales bacterium
ATGGTGTCCTACGACGGTCGGGGGCAGCATGACACGATAGGCTGGTCAGACTACTGAGTGGTTCGACCAGCGCATCGTGTCATGCGAGAGTTTGGTTCGTTTTCGTAGGGGCGTCTTGCATACGCCCGTCTGGCCCCCGAGGCGTGAAACCGGGCGTATGCAAGACGCCCCTACGAAAGTACCTGGACACACGTCACGATACGCTGGTCAGACTGCTGAGCACCAGGCCACAGGGAATCTGACGCGCGAAGGGAGAGGCTTGGCCTCTCCCTTACGAAAACGTTGCCAGGATTTACCCTGCCACCACCGGGGTGACGTTGAAGGGCATGGCGTTGCGGGCTTCCAGGGTGGCGTCAATCTGGGCGAGGTGTTCGGCGTCGTGGGCGACCAGCTCCAGGGCCAGTTGGCGGATGGAGACGACCGTGCCATCGGTATCCACGCCGGTGCGGTTCCAGGCGTCGTCCGGAAGCTCACGCAGAATGGCAATGGTGCTGATCCGGATGCGCCGGAACTGGCTCAACACGGTCAGGCTGCTGTCATCCGCCCGGTAATCGGCGGAGCGCATCGGCCCAATCCGGCTGAGATCGGGATGCACGGCATTGGCCATCATGTGGAGCTTGGGATAGATCGCCGCTTCGTGATCGCGCAGGTGCTGGAGGATCTCGCGAACCGACCACTCCCCGCGAACCGGCGACCGGCTGAGCCGGGTTTCATCACGTTGCGGGCTTAGCCGCTTGGATAGATAATTCAGCATCTGAAACAGCTTGATATAGATCTGTTCTTCTTGCTCCATCGGACCCTTCCAACACTGTCAGTTCCCGGCCTCCGGGCGCTCCCCCACGCTGAAGAGTCTAACCCAGATCGTCGTTATCGGCTTGTCGATCCTCATCTTCCGGAACATCTTCAACCCGGAGCGCTCGCCGGATCTGCTGGAGATGCTCACGGTCATGATTCGCGATGTGCTCGGCATACCAGCCAACGGTTACCCGGCCCTGCCTCGGCAGGTGGCCGGTCTGCTCCCACTGGCTGATCCGCAACGACTCAAGCGCATCCACCAGGTCCGACCGGATTTCGGCGAAATCTTCCAGCACAGTCGAGGGGTTCTGGGCGTGATAATCACGATCAATCGGCCAGAGCGAATCGTCAATCGTCTCGAACGAGGGGTCATCTTCCTCGATCATCCGGGCAATCCGCTTGCCGAAAATCCACTCCCAATCGCGCAGGTGGCAGAGCACCTCAACCACGCCCCAGCTACCTTCCGGGCCGGCACGGGTCAGCGCATCATCATCAGCGCTCGAGATCAGTTCGTGTAACCTGGCAGGGTATTCGCCGAGCACGTCGACCAGGCGGTCTCTGGATTCGGTGTCAATTGCCATTAGCGGGTGCTCCAGCCGGTGGTGACCGTCTCCCACTGCGGAGAGCCAGCGCGATCCATCTCTTCCAGGTGCAATGCTGTGGAAACGGCGATCCGGGCCAGCGTTTCGGTGGCATCGACCAGCGGTGCGTTGACATGTTGCTGCTGAAGCACCACCGGAATCTCGGTGCAGGCAGCCAGCAGCACCTGCGCACCACGGGCGACCAGTGATTCGCCGGCACGCGCCAGCAAGCTGGTCGCTTCGCCGTCCATCTGGCCAGCCTTCACCCGTCCAATGGCCGTCATCACACAGCGTTGCTGCAGGTCATTGTCCGGAACAATCGTATCCAGACCGCGACTTCGCAGGGCTTGCTGGTACATCTCGCTGCCGATTGTCCCCGTCGTCGCCAGCAGCCCGACCATCTTCGCCTCGGGATAGCGTTCGGCAATTGCGGTTGCAGCTGCGTCGATCATGCTGACGATGGGGATATCAACTTCCGGCTGGATCCGGTCGAGAAACGCGTGGGCGGTGTTGCAGGGGATGACGATGAAATCCGCCCCGGTCTGTTCCAGTTGTTGTGCGCCATGGACGAGCCAGGGCGTGGGGTCTTCCCCTTCGCCGAGCAGCGCAGCGGTGCGATCCGGCACACGTGGATCAGCGTAGATCGAGACCGGTATGTGCTGCTGATCCTGCGCAGCCGGCGTGGAATAGATGATTTTGGTGTAGAGGTCAGCGGTCGCCAGCGGACCCATGCCGCCAAGGATGCCGATCATCGCCCGGCGCGGTGCGCCATCAAACAGGGCAGGACGGGCCAGCACGTCAGACTGTTCAGAGCCGGATGCTGCCAGGTGGCCATTGGATGCCGGTAAAACCGGCTCCAGCCCCTTCGGAATCAGTGACTCGTTTACCCGGTCGCGCAGGTTGTGTATCCAGCTTGCCCGTTCCGGTAACACCTCCAGGAGCGCCTCGACCGGCTGGCCATCGACCACCCGGTAGCCGCGCGTCTCCGGTTCGCTGTTGCGCAACGACACGATAATCATCAGCGCGTCGGGCCAGTTCGCCTCGCGGATGTCGGTGGTAGAAGGTGTTGGCGAGGAGCGTGGGTGGGAATGGTAGATTGCGCCAAGCCACCAGCCCTGCCGGTCCATCTCGTTGACGGCGTCGACAACCTCGTTGTCGTCCATCCGGTAATGGTCCGCCGGTTGGGGGTGGACGTTGGTTCCGGGATAGATTTTGACCGGCCGGCCTCCGCTAAATGCGATCAGACCACAACCCTCGTTCGGCTGGACACGCGACAGATGGTCGATCATCTGCCGGTAAAGCCGCGAGTCGATTCTCACTGGATCCGGCTGGGGACTGGATGGTGAACTCGTCACCGTGCTGCCTCCTCGGTAGCCCGGAACTGTACATCGTGACTGTCTGGCAGGCTTGGCAGATCCACCATCCGGCGGAAACGCCTCACCGTCAGCACGCAATGGTATCGCGTCTGCCCAGCGCATCCACCAAAACGGTGTTGTTTCGTATTATAGTGGCTTGTTGCGAATGAAGACAGTACATACACCGAAAATGTTACGCAGGCACGAGAGGCTTGCCACAAAGGCACGTTTCGTAGGCGATTCCGGTTCGTTTTCGTAGGGGCGCATCGCAATGCGTCCGCGCTCGATGCCACGAGAGGGCAATAGGGAGCGACCATCTTCAATTGTCATCCCGAGTACCAGCCCACAGGGAATCTGACACCGTGCCTTATAGACGTAGCCGCGCAATTTATTGCGCCCTTGTTAAGTCACCGGCGCGTTGGACAGGCGCAATAAATTGCGCGGCTACGTCTATTGGTGACGACATACTCCCTATGGTCCGGTACTCAGGATGACGCATAAAGTGGCAGATACAAGCCAAAGGCGGCTGGCAATTCCACCCGGACGCATGCCATGCGCCTCTACCCCAACGCCGTCAGGGTCTCGTCGAGCGTCGAGACGATCCGGTCGATGTCGTCCTCGCTGATCGTCAACGGGGGCAGGAAGCGCAGCACCAGACTGCCGGCCGGCAGGGCGAGGACGCCACGTTGCTGGAGTCCGCGCAGGACCGGGGTGACACGCACCCGGAACTCGACGCCGGTCATCAACCCCTTGCCACGGACTGCCTTGATCTTCGGCTGTTCCAGCGCGGCGATACCGTTGCGTAGCCGCTCTCCCAGTTCAATGCTGCGCTCGAGCAGACCCTCATCCTGGATGGCCGTCAGCGTCGCCAGGCCGGCTGCGCAAGCCAGCGGGTTACCGCCAAAGGTCGAACCGTAGATGCCACCGCCAAGCTCGGCCGCGACCGCTTCGGTCACCAGGGTTGCGCCAATCGGCACACCGTTGGCCAGCCCCTTGGCCGTGCAGAGAATGTCCGGCTCAACGCCGGTGTGGTTGGCGGCGAAGGCTGCACCGGTCCGCAGGGTGGTCTGTACTTCGTCCAGAATCAGCAGTGCGCCATTCTGCCGGGCGATCTCCGAGGCAGCCAGCAGAAAATCATCGTCCGGTACGTTGATGCCGCCCTCGCCCTGGATCGGCTCAAGGATGATCGCCGCTGTCTGGTCATCGACCGCGCCGGCGAGCGCATCGAGGTTGTTGTAGGGCACATGGGTGACAACATCGGCGCCGCCAGCCTGTTGGCTGTGCTTGCCGCCGGTCGCTTCAGACGCTGCACCGGTCCGGCCATGATAGGCGCCACGGGCTGCAACCACGTTCCAGCGTCCGGTGACGACACGGGCGAACTTCAGGCCAGCCTCAATCGACTCCGCGCCGGAACTGCAGAGGAATGCGCGGGTCAGGTTGTCCGGTGCAAGCGCCAGCAAGGCTTCCAGAAACTGTGCGCGGACGTCGTTGGCAAACGACTGGTGGCAACTGATCAGCGTGCCGGCCTGCCGGGTGATTGCCTCGGTGACTGCCGGATGCGCGTGCCCGAGGACGTTCACCCCGTAGTTGCTCATAGCATCGAGATAGCTGTTGCCCTCGGCATCCCAGAGGGTGACCCCGTCGCCGCGCACAAGAGCGATCTCCCGCTTGTTGTACAACGGCGGTTGGAGATCGCGATCGACCTCCAGAATGGCACTGTTCGTGCTGCGTGTGTTCATCTTCTCCCTGTTCCCATAACCCTTGATGGCGATGCTATTCGATCGTACGGGCGCAATTCATTGCGCCCTCTTTTGGATCCGGGGCGGTTGACAGGGCGCAATGAATTGCGCCCGTACGATAAGCAAAGAGACACTCGGTCTCACGACACCCCCGACAACGCCCCGCTGGTAACTCGCGTTCCCTGGCCGGCGAGGGCGCTGGTGATCGGGTTCTCGATCCGGGCGTCACCGAAGATGACGTCTGGAATACCAGCATTGACGGCGTCGATGCCGGCCTGGACCTTCTTCTTCATGCGGCCACCGGCAGCGGTCATCGCGGCGTCGACACTCTCCTCACTTGCAACATCAACCACCGTCACCAGCGAATCAGGATCATCAATATCGGCCAGCAGCCCGGCAGTATTCGAGAGCAGGATCAACGCGTCGGCGTTCACGGCCAGCGCCAGTTGCAACGCCAGCTTGTCACCGTCGATGTTGATCGCCTCGCCATCTTCGCTCAGAGCCGGTGGCGTCAGCACCGGCAAGTAGCCGTTATCGACCAGCAGGACGAGCAGGCTGGTGTCGATCTTCGTCAGGCTGCCGGCGTAGTCGCCACGCAGCATTCGCGGTTTGCCATTCTCAACCACCCGGATATTCGGCTTGCGCCGGCCCTGGGCGATCCGTCCATCCAGCCCGGAGAGACCGACCGCGTTGACACCGCGAGCCTGGAGACCCTCGACGAGCCGTTTGTTGACCTGTCCGGCGTAGATCGCCAGCATGTCGTTCATCGTGTCGTAGTCGGTATAGCGGCTCACTGCCCCGCTGGCCGAGGTGACGTGCGGCGGCTCCTTGCCCTGCCGGCGCATGAAATCGTCCAGCAGCGAGTTTGCGCCATGGATGAAGATCACCCGTTCCTGCTGCCAGAGCGTCGCCAGGTCATCCAGTGTCAGGTTGTTATCGATCCCGGCGCTCCCGCCGAGCTTGACGACGATCGTTCGCGACATGGTCCCTTTCCTGTTTTCTTACTCGTCGGGCTGCAATGCGTCCAGTACCTGTTTTTATAGTCAGGATCACCAAAGCTTTTCTGTCATCCCGAGCGAAGTCGAGGGATCTCTTGTCCGGGGACGTTGGCAGGTGTCGAGATCCTTCGACTTCGCTCAGGATGACAGGTTAAGTAAGTAGCTCCTGTCAGACAGCCGGAGGAGACTCACCGGGACGTCTCTACAACGGATGTAGTCCAGCAAACTCAAGGCCGGTGGTCTCGTCGAAGCCGAAGCGGATGTTCATCGCCTGGACGGCCTGGCCGGATGCGCCCTTGACCAGGTTGTCGAGCGCCGCCGTCACGACGACACGGTTGCCGTGGCCATCGGCCTCGAAACCGACATCGCAGTAGTTGGTTCCGCTGAGAATCTTCGGCTCTGGCGAACGGTGGATACCACTCGCTTCCTTGACGATCCGGATAAACGGTTCGTCCTTCCAGGTGGCGCGATAAATCGGCCAGATGTCGCGATCGGTCAGCCGTTCCTTGGTGAAGATATGCCCGGTCGCCAGGATGCCGCGGACCGCCTCAACCCCGGTCGCCGAGAAGGCGATGTGTGGTGTTGGCTGGCCGGAGATCGAAAGCTCCTGGATGACCTCGGCGGTGTGCCGGTGACCGGTCGCCTTGAACGAGCGGATCACCCCGCTACGCTCCGGATGGTGGGTCGAGGCGTTCACATCGGCCCCGCCACCGGACGAACCGGTCTTCACCTCAACGACAACCGGCATGGCCGGATCGGCCAGTCCGGCAGCAATCAGCGGATAGAGCGCCAGAATGCTCGTCGTCGACATGCAACCGGGGCTGGCGATGTAGTTGGCTGTCTTGATCTCTTCGCGGTGCAGCTCCGGCATGCCGTAGACTGCCTTGCCAAGCATCTCGAGATCCGGATGCTCCCAGCCGTACCACTCCTTGTATTCCTCGTTGGTCGTCAGCCGGAAATCAGCGCTGAGATCGATGACAACATCCGCCAGGCTGCTGAAATAGGCAGCTTTGTCCGATGCCGCGCCGTGCGGCACACAGAGAAACAGCACATCGACCGGCTGCAGGTCATCCGGGTGGATGAATTTCAGCGTCGTCCGCTTGCGAAGGTTCGGGTGGACGCTGTGGACGAACTTCTTCGCCTGCGCACGGGAGGTCACCTGGGTGACGTCCACCTCCGAATGACCGAGGAGAATTCTCAAAAGCTCACCGCCGGAATAGCCGGACCCTCCGACAATACCGACCTGGATGCTGCCCACTTAGCGGGTTCCTTTCAGGGATGCAATCTTGCTGATGGCATGTTCGACAATCACATCGGCAATCGGGACGGTGGTTGTGCCGCGCAAGCCTTTGAACTCTGCGCCACCGTTGACCTCGATCACCTTCAGACCTTCCGGTGTCTCAACCAGATCCACGCCGGCAATCTCTGCGCCGACGGCCGCAGCAGCGTTGCGCGACATCTGCTCGATCTCCGGTGTCACCTCACAAACGGTTGAAACCGCACCACGGGCGACGTTGGTGATCCAGTGTTCGGCGTTGCGATAGGAGGCTGCGAGGACCTCACCACCAACGACGAACGAGCGGATGTCGCGCCCGGGTTTCTGAATGTACTCCTGCAAATAGAACACGCCGTGATGATGGGTTCCGAGTTGCTGTTTCTGCTCCAGCAGGGTCCGCAACGATGTCGGCGAGTTCGCCTTGGCCAGCAGCCGGCCCCACGACCCGCTCACCGGCTTGACGATCAGCGGATAGCCAAACATCTCACCAATCTGCAACGCGCTCTCAATGGAGAAGGCAACAGCAGTCCGCAAGGTCGGCACACCAGCTGCCGCCAGTGCCGCGCTCATCACAACCTTGTCATCGCAGGTATCGACGGCCTGGGAGGAGTTCAGCGTCGGGACGCCCCAGCGGTCGAAGACCCGCAGGGCGCAGGCGCCACGGGTATGGGCCACGCAGCGATCCAGCACCAGGTCGACTTCCGGACGCTCGCCGGATGTCAGGTCAAGAATCAGTGAGCGATCCTGCATCACGGTCGTTTCAATGCCCCGAGCCTTGGCCGCGGCCAGGATGAGCTTCTCCTCCTCGCGCAGGTGGGAGACCAGCACTCCGAGCCGGATGGGAGCGCCGCTGCCGGTGGTTGATACCGGTGTCGGCCATGCAGTAGCGGTCATGTGCTGCTCCCTATCTTTGTGGCAATGCGTTCGATGGCCATACTTAGCACGTCCACAGCGCGCTCTACTTCGGCCAGTTCGATCTGCTCTTCCGGGGTGTGGTCGTAGCTGGCGTCGCCCGGGCCATAGGCCACAATCGGACAACCCCAGGCCGGCCCGACGATGTTCATGTCGGATGTGCCGGTCTTGACCTTCATGCGCGGAGTGCCACCGTTGGCACGGATGGACGAAAGAAACGGCGCTACCAGCGGCGAGCTTCGTTCGCTGCGGTGCGCCTCGGCGTTGTAGGTCCAGGCAAGCTCAATATCGCCGGCAAGCGCTGCCACCTGCGCCATCACCCAGTCTCCGGTGACGCCAACCGGTAACCGGAAGGTGGTGGATAGCTCGACCCGCTCGTGCAACCCGTCGGTCGTCGTGTTGATCGACCGCAGTGTGGCATCAAGCGCGTTGAATCCCGGCTCGGTCTCGCCGTTGAACTCGGCGAGCCAGGCGGCGATCCGGTTCCAGAAGGCCACGATCATCTCCGGCGCGGTCGTCTCCGGCCCGGCGGAGTGGCTCATCGACCGTTCGACACTGGCAACCAGCGATGTCGAGCCTTTGTAGCCCAGGACGACGCTATCCCAACTGCTCGGTTCGCCGATGATGACAGCAGCCGGCGCCGGGTAGTTGTCCCGCAGCCAGCTTGCGCCCGGCGACCCGAAAGTCTCCTCGCCAACGGCTCCAATGACGGTCAACTTGATGTTCTCCGGCAGGTTGGCCTGCACGCCGGCAACAACGAAGGTGGCCAGCGGCCCCTTGGCATCGACCGCTCCACGGCCGTAGAGGATGCCATCCTCAACCTTGACCGGAATATCGCCCGGAACCGTGTCGATGTGGCCCAGCAGGATGATCTCCTGCTCGCCGCTGCCGATCGTGCCAACGGCGTTGCCGGCATCGTCGATGTAGGCGTTGTAACCATAGGCGGCCATCTGCGCCACCAGCCAGGCAACGGCGCAGGACTCCTCGCCGGACAGACTCGGCAGCGACACCAGCCCGGTCAGCAATTCCCCGGCATTCTCGAACGGATACGAGGTTGCTGTTCGTTCCTTATGAGACAGCAGCGACATGTGCCACCCCCGCCCCGCTGGTCAGCACATGACGGACAATCGCCCCGGCGATGTCGTAGCCCTCATCATGGAAGTTGCGGAAACTGTTGAGCGGCCGCACCTTCAGGATCGTGGCAGGGTCACCGGCGATGCAGTCGGCATGGTAGACGCCGACCCCAAGCGCACCGCGCAACCGGTCGGCCAGTCGAATGTCACCGGCAGTGGCATCGACCGGCTGCCAGGCAGTCTCATCGCGGATCGGCCAATCGCCGATTGCCCGTGCGACGAACGTCTCTTCGCCGGCAACGATGATCCGGCGCAGTTCAACGCTGGACACGGCCTGGCGGACGATCAGCGCCCGCTCGCCACCCAGCACCGCCCGGTGTTCGATAACCGCTTCGGCAGTTTCAAGATCGTGGACGATCACGCTCTGCTGTCCGGCATCCAGCGGCGAAAGCACCACCGGAAACCCGATCCGGCTGGCGGCATCCAGAATCGATTCCTCGCTGAAACCGACAGTCGCCGGCAGCGTTGTGAAACCGGATTCGCTCAACCAGTGCAGCAACCGGGCGCGGTCTTCCAACCGTGCCGTCAGGTGCGGGCCGTTTACCACTGCTGCCCCGGCATCATCCAGCAACAGCGAAAGCGTCGTGCTCTCCCGGCCGGCAGGCAGGCGAACAATCACCGTACGCCTCCGGTAGGACGCGGTGCCGATGCCGAGGGTCACTGCCGATGGCTTCAGGATGCTGGCGCTATGGCCGGCGGCCGAGAATGCTGTCATCAACAGACGTTCCTCGACCCGCATCCGCTCCGCCAGGAGCAGGACATCATGCTGGGGGGCTGTGCCGTTCATCGCAATCATGGTCAAAGGCCTACTCGCCCCAGTCTTCCTCCTCGGCGGGAGCAAGGCCAAGCTCGACCGGGTTCAGCTTCAGAACTTCCAGTTCAACGCCACACTCCTGGCACTGGACGATTTCACCCTCAACCACATCTGCAAGCTCAAGATCTGCGCCGCACTCGATACAGGCGGTCTGAATTGCTGCTGACATTCGTTCTTCCTTCTCTCTCCCGATGGTCTTCCATCGTTCTTCTTCGTAGAGGCGCAATCCATTGCGCCCGTCGTGCCAATCCTCATCACACAGACAAACGGCGGGGAGTCCACTCCGCGCCGCCCGGCAGTTCCTCCAACAGTTCCGGCAATTGCCGGTCAGGGTTTGGAACCGTCACCTCCGGACGCGGGAAGACTCCCGCCGGTAGGGTCGGGTTTGGGGAGAATGCAGACGCACACCGACAGCAGATAGCGCTGGGCTACCATCTGGATGCTGCGTTGTGTCTCGATCTGCGCCGTCATTGCTGCTGGTCCCTTCTTCCCTGTGTGAAAAAACACGATCCGCCGGCCCGGAAAATCCGGGTCGTTCCTGCCTGGCCGGGCTGTGTGTGCCGTCAACGAGAAAGCACAAACACCGCCGTCAGGCGCAGATCCTGGGTGCAGGGAAGGGTTTGTTGAATTGCGGGCAATGCGCTACATGGGATTGGTCGGCGGTGGATAAACTGTTCACGAGTGGCCTCCAGGAATCAAAAGATGACAAGGGTCGGCTGTTGACCGGCTAATCCTTCAAGGACTAGCCGCGCCTAGGTTTCCTTGTCCTGATCCTGATGTTTGCGACCACGTACATTCCTCACAGTCTCACACGACCATTCGGTAGCCTACACCGCTTTGACAAATTCGTCAAATCTCCCATGTATGCACAGGCAACACAGCAAGAAAACACCCCCGGACGGAGAGTCCGAGGGTATTGCGATCTGGCGGTGTATTGTGGCTAGGTTGCAGGATCACCGTCGATGGCGTTCACCAGATCCGGGACGATGTTCTCGATTGCAAACGGCAGACTCAGTACCGTCCCGAAGTTGAGAGCGTCGTAAACCGGGTTGTCCTCTCCGTAGTAAATGACACGTCCATCCTTGACAACCGGCAGCGCCTGGTAGAGGGCAACATCCTCCAGCAATTCTGGTCCATTTACCCAAACCAGCGCAGTCAGATCGCCAAGCAGATCGAACTGTTCAGCACTGACCAACGCGCCAAACTCGTCGCCGGCGAGTTCGTCAAACACTTCCGGAACTTCGAACCCAAGCCCGGTGATGATCCGTCCACGAGGATCCTGTGAACTGTAGATCCAGTAGTTTTCCGGCAATCCCCAGGCCGACACAAACATCGCGGGTTCACCGGCGAACTCCGGATGGGCTGAACGGGTTGCAGCAAAACGGTTCTCAACCTCTTCAATAAGAGCGTCTGCTTCATCCCGCTTGCCAAGAATGTCACCGACGGTCTGCGTCATTACCTGCCAGGGAATGCCGTAGTCGACATACTCGCCCGGCTGGGCGACGGTCGGCGCGATTTGGCTCAGCGTTGCATAGTCCTGGTCGCTGATACTGGAGTAGAGGCCAACGATGACGTCCGGCTGGAGCGATTGAATCTGCTCGAAATCAATCTCTTCGCCACCAGGCAGGACAATCGGGACATCAGCCCCGCCCAGCAGCTCCTCCGCCCAGGGGAAGATCGCGCCGGGCCGGTCACCGTACCACTCAGTAGTAGCAACCGGAACAACGCCAAGCGCAATAAACGAATCCTGCTCGGTCAATCCAACCAGCACAACCCGCTCCGGGAACGCTTCGATGGTTGTGCTGCCGTATTTGTGATCGATGGTGACCGGATAGGCAGAAGCAGAGGACTCCGGCTCGCTGGTCGCAGTTGACTCCGCAGCTGCGGTAGTGGCAGTTGGCTCTGTCGCCGGCGCG
>CAZRNC010000055.1:0-11296 GCA_964601285.1 uncultured Thermomicrobiales bacterium
CCACCGACCGGAACCCTGGCAATGCTGCCGCCCATGCCGATCGGTCCCTGACCGCCAAAGTTCGCCGGCAGCGGGACCATCACCTCGCCCGGTGGACCGGATTCAGCGACATAAAGCGTGCCGTCAGGTCCGAATGCCATGCCTTTAGGGTTGATGAAGCCGGACGCGTAGATTTCGAGCGTCGTCTGTGATTGGGCAAGGGTCAAACCGGCCGGTGCGAAAATGGCAAGCACCAGCAACAACGCCAACATCAGCATTGTGGTACCAGCTATGAACCTCGACCGGAGCCAGGTTCTCGACACCATGTCCCCATTTCACATCGACGCTGCACGACAGAGACGGACCGGGTTTTGTCGTTATTCCACCAGGAAATTACGTTCAGAATACGGAGCAGGTCCCGTGGTGTCAAGTGAGGTCAGGTTGGCCCGACGTCGCGCTCTGCGCGATTGACGTTCGCGGCAAGCGCCCGGAGGATGGATTTCATTTGAAACTGGGTCAGTCCGGGATGCTTGGAGAGGACGCGGGCGATGTGGCCGGCGATGTGTGGTGCGGCGAAGCTGTTGCCGGTTGCCGTGATCCATTCGCCATTGCTCCAGGCCAGGCGGATATCAATGCCGGGGGCCCCGAATTCGGCTGGGGGGTGCGGATTATAGAGGTAGCTGGATTGGTCGACCCCCTCGGTGGCGGCAACTGAAAAGACCGGTGCAAAGGTCGAGGGGAAGCTCGGCACTGGAAGGTTGTTGACGGCCGCCACCAGCATGATCCGCCGGAAATACGCCATGTCAACCAGTTCGTGAAGCTGGGCGTAGAACTCCGGCCGGGTCGTGCCGAGGCTCAGGTTGCAGACCTGGACGTTCTGTTCGATCGCCCAACGCAGTCCGGCCAGCAGCGCCCGGCCGCTACCACCCAAACTCGGCCCGAGTACCTTGATGCTAATCAGTTCGCAGTCCGGCGCAATCGACCGGATGATTCCGGCGCAGGCGGTTCCGTGGCCATAGGCGTCACCTTCCGGAGATTCGTCCAGGGTGATCTCGCCGTCCGTCTCCCGGATGGTGAGATATCGGGAGATCGGTCTGCCGATGGCTGGATGATCCGCGTCGATGCCGCTGTCGATGACTGCCACCCGGACACCAGCGCCAGTGCTATCTCCCCATGCCCACTCCGGGGTGATGCCCTCTTCCGGCAGGAGCAACTCGAGATCTTGCAGGGTATCCGGGGCGAATTGCCAGCTCCAGGCTGGTGGTGTGATCACGAAAGCGGTCCAAAAGGATCGTTCCAGTTCCGGTGGGTCGCAAGATACTTCGAGAAGGATTCGAGAATGCCGACGACGGCCAGGTATTCTGCATCGCCATGGTGGCTAATGTCATGGACAAGATCGGCCAGTTTGACCGTCCGTTGAAACTCTTGGGTTTGTTCGACTGCCTGGGCGAATTGTTGTGCCTGTTCGCGCAGGGCGGGTTGCTGGTCTGCCGGCAGCATGCCCATCTCGTCGAGGAGTTGCCCAATCAGCGGAACCAACCCGCGGAAGGCGTCTGCCTGGCCGATGGCGATGGCCGCCTGGTCGGCGAAGAGGCTCAGCACCTGGATATCGCCTGGGCTGAATGTGCCTTCGTCTTCCCGGTCCAGCAGTTCCAGCACGCCAATAATCTCGCCATGCAGGATGAGCGGAACGCAGAGGATGTTGCGTGGCGTGTAGCCAATGTCCTGGGAAATGTGCGAAGCATGGCGTGGATCCTGCTGGACGTTTGAAACGGCCATCGGCTGACCGGTTGCCGCAACCAGGCCGGCAATGCCCTGTCCGACCGGCAGGCGGAATCCGATAACAGCGTTTGCTGCCGGGCCGGTTGCGATCTCGAAGACCAGCTCCGAAGTGGCATGGTCGAGCAGGAATAGCGACGAACTACCGGCACCGATGACTGATGCAGCAGTGCGGACGATCATTTCGAGCAGGCGGGAATGGGAAACCGGCGAGCTGATGACGCTCCGGGCCGCTGCCAGCGAGAAGGCGCTATACATTGCTTCGGCATGCTCGTAGGCAGCCAGTTGCCGGCGGAGATCGTCAACTTCCGATTGGAGTTCATCCATCGTCTGGTCCGGGCGACCGGAACCGTTATCGCTCATGCGTTCCCTCAATTCACTGGAGTCCGCAGACATTCTAACCGCTTCGTACGGCATATGCAGCAAATGTCCTGGCGAGCATGCGCTGCTTGACACTGCGGGGGCAGCACTCTATATTCGGCACATCTACCTGTTTCGATCCGGGCAGGCAAACGTGCTTGCCAACTGAGTTGCTCCCTTGGGCGTGCCTGCCCTTTTCCGGAGGAGTGCGCTGTGACTTCCAATGCGGTTCCGGCTCCAGACGGTGAATATGATGTTGTAGTTATTGGCTCCGGTGCGGCTGGGTTGACCTGTGCCTTGCGCCTGGCCAGCGAGGGCCAGCGTGTGCTGGTGGCCGAGAAGAATGATTGGGTGGGGGGCTACTCCCACGGCTTCGGCCAGGATGGCTATTACTGGGACCATGGCGGGCATATTTTCCTTGCCTACCGGTTGGGCGCCCAGGCGCGTGAGGTGTTTCAACGGCTAAAGATCGACCAGGTTGTCGAGATGGTCCCTGACCAGCATGACTACCGCTGCATCTTCCCCAATGAATCGTTGGCGATTCCTGCAGAAATGAGCGAGGCGGCCGATGTCTTCGCCAACCGGTTCCCGGAGGAGCGGGATGGCATTGCCAAAGTCCTGCTGACGATGGAACGGCTGATCGACGAAGCCGACAAGATGGTCCCCACGTTCCGGGTGGATGGTGTCGCCGGCGAACGGCGGTTGATTGATCCGCTGCTGGAGCAGTTCCAGCGGCCCAGCCTCGCGAAGATCGCCGGGACTATCGCCAAACCACAGCGCGTACCGGCACCGAGTCTGACCCGATACCAGACCAGAACGCTACAGCAGCTGCTCGATGAGCATTTAAAGGACCCATATCTGAAGGCGTACTTCTCGATGCTTTCGGCTGGAATCGGGATTGGGCCGGGCAAACTCTCTGCGGTTGTGGCCGGTATTTTCCTGGTGCACGCCTTGCGAACCCAATGGATGCCGAAGGGTGGTTTCGGGAAGCTCGCCGAGGCACTTTCAGGACTGATCGAGGAGCAGGGTGGCACGATCCAGACTGGTGCTGAAGTGACCCGGATTCTCCTGAACGATGTTGAAAAGGTCGTTGGCGTTGAAACAGCTTCCGGCCAGACGATCCGGGCAAAGGCGGTCGTCTCTGCCTGTGACGCCCGGCGTACTTATCTGGAAATGCTGCCGACGACAGCAACGACCGACTCATTCCGGGAACGGCTCCAGACGATGGAGTTGTCCCCGTCGATTTTCCAGGTGCAGCTCGGGGTTGATATGGATCTCGAACCGTATCGTCAGGAGATCCAGCGACTGAACTTCTTCTACTCATCGCCGGATATCGATCACGGGATGGCGCAATTCCCGCAGGGGAACATCGACGATGCCGCCTTCTTCCTCTATGTTGCGACGTTCCACCAGCCGGAGATGGCACCACCCGGCAAACACTCGCTGAAACTTGAGGCCTATACGACACTCCATTCGCGTGGAATCGAATGGGAACGGGACAAGCAGGCGCTTGGAGATGCCCTGATTCGCCGGTCGGAAGCGCTGATTCCGGGCTTGAGCAACCACATTGTGACCCGCGCCCACCGGACGCCGGAAGATCTGCTGCGGGATACCGGCAACAGTGAAGGCGCCTTCGCCGGATGGGCATTTACTCCGGAACTGATGCAACATGCGCGGCCGGCGCAGCAGTCGATGGTGAACGGGCTGTACCTTGCCGGCCACTGGACACGTCCATCTCCGGGTGTTCCCTGGGTCATGCTCTCCGGCTACAACACTGCAGGCCTCGTCATGCGGCACCTTCGTTCGAAGAAATCAGCACGAGCGTAACTGGCCATGGGCTTCATTGGAGCAGAATGGTGACTGAGGACGAGCACATTCAGAACGACGATCCGGAGCGTGTTGGGCGCGTCCGGCTGGATAGTGTGCCGGTTGAACCACCTGCGGACGCACCAAAAGAAAAGAGCAACCCGCTGCTGATGATTCTGTTGGGTATTCTCGCCGTCGCGTTGATGGTCGGGGCAATGCTGGTGATCCTTTCCGGTGTGTTTGCATAGACGGCTCCGCCTGCGGACGCCGGTATTGATTGGCGTGGAACTGGTCGGATGACGACAGATCGATTCGCGAAGTTCGGGCTGATGATTGCGCGCCGGCGTTGGCTGGTGCTGGCAGCCTGGGTGGTCATCCTCGGGCTTGTTGGCGGACTCCTGGCCCCGAACGCAAGCTCGGTAGCCAAGGGCGGCGGTTTCTTCGTTCCCGGCTCCGACTCCTACAAGGCGTCGGCCCTGCTCGGAGCCGAGATGGGGGCCTCGGCGACAGACACGGTCGTGGTCGTCTTCCGGTCTGACGATCTGTCTGTTCTTGACGATGCCTTCCGGAATGACGTCATCGAAGCATCCGAGCTGATGACCGGGCACGAGCATGTGCTCTCAGTACTCTCCTTCTACAACACGCTTGATGAGCAATTCGTTGGTGATGATGGTCAGACGACGTTTGCAATTGTCCGCATGACCGGAACCGAGGACGAGATCTTCGAATCGGTTCCCGAGCTGCGCGAGGCGATCGAGGACATTTCCATCGAGGTGTACATCACCGGCCTGCCGGCGGTGAACCACGATACGTTTATCGTTAGCGAAGATGACCTGCGACGTTCCGAACTGTTCACCATCCCAATCGTGATGGTCTTGCTGCTGATCGTGTTCCGGACGGTTATCTCCGCTGCGATTCCGCTGGTGCTTGGCGGGACGAGCGTGATGATGGCGATGGGTGGGCTGTACGTCATTGGTTCGCGGGTTGATACATCCATTTTTGCGCTGAATGTCGCCTCGATGATTGGCCTCGGGCTGAGCATCGACTTCTCGTTGATCGTTGTCAGCAGGTTTCGGGATGAACGTAAACGGGGCCGTGATGTGCCGACTGCGGTTGCTGTGACGATGGCCACGGCCGGCCGTTCGATTACATATTCCGCGATCACGGTGATGCTCTCGATGCTGGCGCTGACGCTGGTGCTGAACGACCTGATGATCGTCCGCTCGATCAGTCTGGGTGTGGCACTGGTGGCGATCACCGGGCTGGCAGCCGGCATGACGCTGCTGCCGGCGATCCTGGCGATTCTTGGCCATCGCGTCGAGTGGCTGCGGGTGATTCCGGAACGGAAGCAAGCAGCTACCGAGAAAGAGGGCATCTGGTATCGCTGGAGCCACGCCATCATGGCGCGGCCTCTGCCCTATCTGACGGTCGCTGCCGCATTGCTGCTGATCCTGGCGACGCCAGTGAGAGAGCTGGAGATGGTCGGGGCATCAACGGCGTCGATTCCGCCCGATGTCGAATCGGTTGTTGGATCACGATTGCTTGAGGAAGCGTTCCACGACAACCGGCTGACGCCGATCCAGGTGGTCTTTCAGGCGGACACAGAAGACGGAGTCTGGACACCTGAGTTCCTGACCGCGATTGACGACGTGACGAACACGATCGCTGCCGATCCTCGGGTAACGCGGGTTGATTCGCTTGCCACCTATCTCGATGTTGTTCCTCGCGATGGCCGCTGGCAGTCGCTCCATCCGGGCCACTTTGATCCCGCTCCACCAATTGCAGCGCCCGGGGAGGCACCCAGCATCGAGGGGGTGTCGGTTGAACCGCTGGTTGTCGTTGTGCTGGAAGAGAATCCGATGATTCCGCCGGGCGCACCGGCGTTCCAGGGCGTAGGGCAGTTCACGCTGGAACCGGGCCACATCAGCGAGCTTGTCCCGACAGCATCACTGAACATTATTGTGGTGCGAGAAGGAACGGTTGGCCTGGTGCTGTCGCAGCCGGCAGGTGTGATCCGTGCTGCAAATTCAGGCAACCCTGAAGCAGTGGAAGGGGTTGCTCCCGGCGCTCCTTTGACTCTGGAACCAGGTGACCAGCTCATTCTCGCGCCGGGTGTTGCCGGGCAGCTTTCGAGCGACGCTGGCGGTACGTTCATGTCGGTGACGCTGTTTGTCGTCCGGCCAGGCGCGGAGACGATGACTGGCTGGATTGATGGTGACCCGACGCTCGATACCTTCAACGGCATCCCGCGCCAGGTGGTGGGCGGTGGCATTGCCGGGAACTTTGCGCCCGGCCCGATAACGATCTTCCTCGACCGGATAACGGTCGTCCCGAACGCCTACATCCAGCGGCACATCCACCCCGGTCCGGAGTTGATCGCGATTGAATCCGGAACGTTGACGATCTTCTCGTCCCCGGAAATGACAATGACCACCGGTGACGGGGTGATTGCCGAAGGGCCGTATGACACACCAATCGAGCTTGGCGCAGGCGGCGTTGGACTGGTGGAAGAGTTCGGCATCCACCGCGCTCGAAACCTCGGCACCGTTGACGCGGTCTTCTATTCAGCACGGGTCGTCGATACCACCCAACCATCCATCCTGCCGGTTGGGGTGCAGGACAATGTCGCCCAATTTGTCAATCTCGAACGGACGAATGATGTTGCCGTCATCAACATCATTGCCCACGAGGGCCAGTACGCCGATACCCACCAGAACCTGGTCTATGATCTGCGCGATGTCATCGTGCCGAACATCGACTCAGCCGAAGGGTTGACCTTCCACGTGGGTGGGGACGCAGCCAGCTTCCTTGACTTCCGCGATTCGCTCTACGGCCGGTTTGTCATCATCGTGCTGTCGGTGGCGATCATCAATTTCCTGATCCTGATGATGTTCTTCCAGTCGATCCTGTTGCCGATCAAGGCGATCATCATGAACCTGATGGGCACATTGGCGACGATCGGTGTGCTGATCGCGATCTTCCAGTGGGGCTGGTTCACCGGGATTCTGGGGTTCGAAGCGCAGGGCATGATCGCCGTGGTAACGCCGGTGATCCTCTACGCCATCCTCTTCTCCCTGTCGACCGACTATGAAGTGTTCATGCTCTCCCGGGTCAAGGAGATCTACGGCGAGATCAGGGACAATGAGGAAGCGGTCGCCCTCGGACTGCAACAGACCGCCGGGATTATTACTGCAGCCGCACTCATCCTGATTGGCACATTCGGTTCGTTCGCGACGGCCAGAGTGATTACGATCAAGGAGATCGGCCTGGGACTCGCGTTTGCCGTGTTGATCGATGCGACGATCATCCGGGTCATCATGGTGCCAGCGACAATGCGGCTCATGGGCGACTGGAACTGGTGGATGCCGGGGGCGCTCAAACGATTCATCCCGGAGATCAAGGAGGGGCCGGCGTTCGACCTGGAACCGGCGACCGCTGGTGGGCCGATCTCCTGGATCAGCCCGGTTGGCACGGAATATCCCGCATCCGCTCCGGCATCCGCAGTTGGTGCAGCGCGGCTCCGGCCAACGACGAACGTCCTTGGTGTGGATGCGATCCCGTTGTCCGAATCCAGCTATCTGACCATTGGCCGGGACGATGGAAATGCCCTGCAACTGTATGACATGCGTATCTCCCGCTTCCATGCGCAGATCGAATCCACCGGGTCGGGCCAGTTTGCGGTCGTTGACCTGAACAGTTCAAACGGCATCTACGTCAACGGAGCCAGGATTGCGCCTCAACCGGACCGAACGATTCTTCGACATGGTGACCTGATCGAAATTGGCAATCTCGGGATCCTGACCCTGGCCTTCGAGCAGGTCGGCACTACCGGTGGTAGTCAGTCATAGCGTGAACAGGGGCCGGCGATGGCAACGAATCCAGGGAGCGGGCGCGATGGCGGGTTCGCCCATGACCATTGGAAGAAACTCTATACCCCGGAAGAGATTGAGGAGATCGTCGGGAATTCGACCTCGACAATGATCCCGTCCGGTCCGTATCCGATCCACGTCCGGATGTTCCGGCATCCGCATGCTGCACCAACTGTTGTGATGTCGCACCCGATGCTGCTCTACGGATTGCTGCTGGGACAGATCCAATTGCCGTTTTTCCGGGCAGGGTTCAATGTCGTCCAGTGGGATTTGCCGGGTTGGGGGCAGAGTGGTGGTCCACGGGCCGGCTGCCCGATGGGTGATTTCATTCGTGCCTGGCGTGATGCCATCGAGTTTGCCGACCAGCACATTGGTGGGCCAATTTTCACTATGGGTATCGCCGAGGATAGCGTTACCAGCTACTACGCCGTGGCCAACCATCCCAAGGTCAGCGCAATGTCACTGCATACGATCCACGAGTTTGGCGATCCGCGGGCGTTGCGCTGGCATGGGCCGCCCTGGCTGATCCGGCTCAAGGCGATGGGCCTGTTCGTCGCAACCAAGCTGCGGCCGACCTTTGCCATTGAGGCGCACAAGGCACTGCCGTGGGATGCAGTCTTCAACGGGCCTGGTGCGGACAGGTTTCTGCAGATATTCGAAGGCGATCCGATCCGTGTACAGCATTTCGAGTTCCGGCTCGGTGCATCGATGCTTCAGCGGATGGCACCGGAAGTCCCGTTTGAAGAGTGCAGGACGCCGGTGCAGGTGATCCTCTCCGAGAATAGCCGACTCTGGCCGGCCGAGATGAACCAGGAATACTACGACCGACTTGGCGGCAAGAAGGAGATTATCAACCTTCCGGACACCGAGCACTGGGTGTTTACCCGGGAATTTCACGAGATGTATTGTGCTGAAATTGTCCGCTGGTTCAAGGAGAACGGTGCGGTGGTTGCCGCCCGGTTTGAGGAAGGTTTTCAACACACTGCCGAACCCAGCCAGCTCCTCGGACGATACGAAGGTAGCAACCAGGAAACGCGTCACTCTTTCTGACCGGTGGAGTTCGCACACCGGAGTTGCACGGCGTTTTATAATGCGACCAGACGCAACAACTAACCTTGTCCTCACGCGAACGGAAAACCGCGATGTTCGACCAGCAAGGCATCGACAGTTTCATCGGACAGACGTTCAACGGATACCGCATTACCAGCTATATCGCCCGTGGCGGGATGGGCGTTGTCTACAAAGGCGAGCAGGAGTCGCTGAGCCGTCCGGTCGCCATCAAGCTGCTCTATCCCCACCTCAGCTCCGACGAGAGTTTTCGGGAACGATTTTCCCGGGAAGCACGGGCTGCTGCCCAGCTAACCCACCCGAACATTGTCCGCGTTATTGATTTTGGCCGGCATAACGATTCTCACTACATGGTCCTCGATTACATTGAGGGCGAGAGCTTACGCGAATATCTGTCCCGGCTGCACCAGGACGGGTTGGTGTTGCGGACCGACAGGTTGGTGAAGATACTCCGGGAAGTGGCGATGGCGCTGGGCTATGCGCACGACCAGGGGTTTGTTCACCGTGATGTCAAGCCTGGCAACATTCTGCTGACCCGGGATGGTCGCGCACTGCTGACCGACTTTGGGGTTGTGAAGTCGACCCATTTGAGCCAGTTGACCAACGCCGGTGCGGTTATTGGAACGCCGGAATATGTTGCTCCGGAACAGAGTCTCGACGCTGCAGCAATCGGGCCGGCGGCAGACCAATATTCGCTTGGTATTGTGGCTTACGAGATGCTGACCGGGCGCGTTCCGTTCCAGGGGCAGACGCCAACCGCAATGCTTCGGATGCACATGAGTGAGCCTCCACCGCCTCCCACTTTGTTCGCCGGTTGGTTACCGCCGGCAGCAGAAGCAGTCGTGTTGCAGGCGTTGGCCAAGCAGCCGCAGGACCGGCATCCGAGTGTGACGGCCTTCGTTGACCGCCTGGAGGAGGCACTACTTCAGCAACCTGCCCCTGCCAGCACTCCTGCGCCCTGGCAAACTCGGGCCGGCGAAGCGGCGACAACCGGTGCAGCGACCGTCGGGGCATTTGACGCATCATATGCGGCAATGACGCCCGGCAACCAACCCCCACCGCCACCGCCGGTAACACCGGCAACGACAGATGGCGGCGGCTCCGGTTCCGGCCGTCGTTGGCTGGCATCCGGACTGGCTGGGCTGTTCCTCTTGCTGCTGCTTGGTTGTAGCATTGGTGGCTATTTCGTCTTTCTCAGAGACGATGATGATGACGACCTTGCGGCCGCGACAGCGACATCCAGTGTGGGAATTGGTGGCCCGGCGGAAACCGAACAGATTGCTGCCGAGTCTCCAATTGCTTCCGACCCAACGGCTACCGTTCCGGAACCGGTCGAGCCGACTGCTACCGATGTCGTAGAGGAACCAACCGAACCGGAGGCGACCGAGGAGGAAACCGAAGAAGCGACCGCGACTGAAGAAGAGGCCAGCCCTACTCCGCAAGAGTCCTGCACGGAGTTCATCCTCTTCGCGACCCACCGTGGTGAAGTCCATGATTCACAGATTTACATCATGAACGTTGACGGATCCAATCAGCGACAGTTGACGTTCGCCCGTGGACACTCCTGGGGGCCGCGAGTATCGCCGGATGGCTCGATGTTCGTCTTCTCGTCGGTCGCTCCGGGGGAACATTCCGACCACAGCGCGACTGGCGGTGGCACGCATGGTTCCGGCAATCACCAGATCTACCTCTCGGCGATAGACGGAGGTTCGATCGACAACCTGACGGTGGGGTCAACCGCCTGGAACAACGCCTGGGCGTGGTCTCCGGATGGCTCGCTGATCACCTTTACCTCGGACCGGCATGGGAACTGGGAACTCTACACGATGTCGCCTGATGGCTCCGGGATCGTGCGACTGACCAACACCCCCGAGAACGAAGGTTGGCCATCGTGGACACCGGATGGCAGGTTCATCGTCTATTCCTCTGATGAAACCGGGACGTCTGAGGTGTACATCATGAACAATGATGGCACGAATCGCCGGCAATTGACTGATTTGCCGGACCGCTTCAACACTTACCCGTTCGTCTCGCCGGACGGCACGAAGATTGTCTTCTCGTCGCAGGTCACCGCGGTGAACGAGGGCGAGATCTATGTAATGGACATCGATGGCAGCAATATGACCCGTTTGACGAGCACGGCGGCGCTCAACTACGCTCCATCCTGGTCACCGGATGGCAGCAAGATCGTCTTCGTTTCCGACCGTGACGGCAACGACAACATCTGGGTAATGAATGCAGACGGCTCCAACCAAACGCGGCTGACCACAGAACCAGGGGAAGACACAACTCCGGATTGGGCGTATAGCTGTTCGTAGTCGACCGGTAGAATCAAAACACCGTTCGATCTGGCCACACGGAATGAGGGAGAACACCATCATGATGGACAGACAACTCGCTGAACTGTTGGTACAGATTGGGCTGGAACGCAACGC
>CAZRNC010000056.1:0-897 GCA_964601285.1 uncultured Thermomicrobiales bacterium
GGCCGCTGATGACTTCCTTTCCGGGTTTCTCTAGTACTCTCGTCCGAATGGACCGTTGGGTGCTAGACTAATTGGCGATATGTTGTGCCGGCTGACGGTTGGACAATTGTGTCTGACGAACACAGTGTCACCGTCGATGTGGAAAGATGAATCACATGCTTACGGAAATGCGTGACCGGATGAAGGCACGTGTTGGGGTGTATGAAACCGGATGGAACCCAAGCTCGATGCTCGGGCTGGTGCTTCCGATCATCCTGGTTTTAGGACTCATCTTCATCGGCTGGTTGTTGGTCTCCACCCTTGGATAGCCCGGACAACCGGAAAGATGAGACGGCCACAATGCCATGAATGCGGACCCGTTTAGAACAAGCGACTCCGGCGATTCGGATGATACCCGGCCGATTGAGCTGATTCCTGTAAACCGGTATGCCCTGAATTCCACACCCGGCGCGGTGATTTCCGGAGTTCAGCAACGTCCGCGTGCCTATCTGCTTTCGGATGAAGGCAGCATTCTGGCAGAGATTCCCTGTGCTGAAACGCCGGCGGCAGTGGTGCTGGGTCGTGGCAGAACGGCTGACATCTCGATCGACGATCCCTACGTCCACCGCCGCCAGGCGGAGCTTCGCTGGGATCCGGAAACCAACTGCCATTTCATCACCCACGGTGGCGGCGCGAATCCCACCTATGTCAACCGCCACCGGCTCCACCTGCCGATGCGGTTGATCGGCGGCGAACATCTCCGCGTCGGCAAGACCAGCCTGATTTACCGTATCCGCCGGTAGCCCCCCTTTTCTGTAACAAGGTTTCATCCTCCCCGCAGGGGTAGGGGCGCATGGCATGCGTCCGCCGTTGGACACCTTGCAATCCAGGCCGGGCCGCTCTGGCCGGATTGCAAGG
>CAZRNC010000056.1:907-11128 GCA_964601285.1 uncultured Thermomicrobiales bacterium
GCTTTGACAAAGGGGAACGGATTCCTCCTTCGTCGGAATGACAGGTTGGCGTCCGTTCCCGCCTCCGAACCGGGCGGGCGGTGACGGCGGACGCATGCCATGCGCCCCTACCCCTCACGGGGAGGGTGTGGTGCAAGTCGCCCTCTACGACCTCTGGCTAGCCCCTGGCCCGGCGAGTGGCCACCAGTTCCAGCGGCCGAGGAGGGTGACGATCGAGGGGACGATCACCGTGCGGGTGATGAACGTGTCCATCAGCACACCGATCGCTACGGCGAAGCCAAGCTGGAAGAGATCCATCAGCGGCAGGGTCATCAACGCCGAGAAGGTGCCGGCGAGGATCAGGCCGGCCGAGGTGATGACACCACCGGTGCGAACCAGCGCCCGGCGGGTTGCCTCTTTCAGGTCGTGCTCTTTCGCCTCCTCGCGAACACGGGCCATCAGGTAGATGTTGTAATCCACCCCGAGCGCGTTCAGGAAGACGAACAGGTAGAACGGCACGGTGTAGCCGATGACCTCCTGGCCGAAGATGAACCTGAAGCAGAAGACGGCCAGCCCGAGCGTGGCGAAGTAAGTGACGACAATCGTCAGGCTCAGATAGAGCGGCGCAATTACCGACCGCAACAGCAATCCGAGGACAATCGCAATCGACAGCAGCACCAGCGGCAGGACAACCAGGATGTCCCGGGTGTTGCCGGTGCGGGTGTCGAAGCTCTCGGCGGTTGCACCACCAACCAGCACCTGCCCGGCATCCAGCCCGTTTGCCGTAGCTACGCTGCGGGCAGTCTCACGCAGATCCGGCACCATATCCAGTGCGGCCGCACCGTATGGATTCTCTGCCAGAACCATCTCGATGCGGGCGACCTGCTGGTCGGCCGAGACAAACCGTCCGGCCGAGGCAATGATGCCGGCGGCCTCACCCTCGGGCGTCGACGGGTCAATCGACTCCACTCCCGGGGGAGGGCCACCGCCGCTCTCCGATGGCTCCAGCATCTCTGGCGGAACCAGTTCAAGCGAGCCAATCACCATGTCCAACCCGACCGGCGCATCCGAGCCGAACGGTTGGCTGGGGCTGAAGACGGTGCTTACGCCATCCTTTGCGGCCAGCTCGCTGGAAACAGCGTCAATCGTTGTCAGCGATTCGGGAGTGAAGACGGACTGCCCGTCCGGGAAGATCAGAAAGACATCGGTCGGCGCAAGCTCACCAGCCGGGAAGCCGGCCCGGAGCAACTCAAATCCCTCGACCGATTCGGTATCCGGCGGCAACGAATCGAGACTGTCGTAGGTCGGGTCGTACCAGTAGAGTCCGGCAGTCATGATCAGCAGACCGGCCATCGTCACCAGCAGCACCGCAACCGGCCGCTTGAGCACACGGGCAGCGATCCACGACCAGATGGTGCTCTCCTGTTGTTCGGGAGCCACGGCGTCCGAATATGCGGGACGGAACGGCCAGAAGGACCAGCGGCCGAGAATGGTCAGGATTGCCGGCACCAGGGTGATCGCGGCCAGCATCATCAGACCGACGGCGATCGCCAGCACCGGGGCCAGCGAGCGATAGGCCGGCAGCACCGCCAGCAGCAGGATCAACGTCGCAAAGAGGATCGTGCTGCCGGCCGAGAGGATCGCCGCGCCAACACCGCGCAACGTCCTGCGCATTGCTTCATGTTTGTCCTGAACGCGGGAAAGCTCCTCGCGATAGCGGGATGAGACGAACAGACAGTAGTCGGTGCCGGCACCAAACAGCAACACCGTCATGATGCCGGTTGATTGCCCGTCCACCGCAAAGCCGATCCAGGTGGCCAGCCAGGCAGCCAGACTGTCGGCCAGGGCAAAGACCCACCCAACCGAGACCAGCGGTACCAGCGCAACCACCGGTGAACGGTAGATGACTACCAGCAACACCAGCACAAGCGAGGCGGTGACGATCAGCAGGAACCCGTCGATGCCGGAGAAGACCTTCACCAGATCGACGATCAGCCCGGCTGGACCGCTAACCTTCACCTCCAGTTCGGCCCCCTCGATTCCGGCTGTCTCTGCCCGGATACGGTCAATGGTATCGGTGAAGGCATCGTCGTTCGAATCGCCGGAGATTGTGGCGATGATCGTCATGGTGGTGTTGTCTGCCGAGATCAGTTCTGCGGCGGCCTGGGGAACGGTGAAAACGGACACGACGCCCGGGATGTTGTCGCCGGCTTCGCCCGAAGTCAGAAAATCGCTGATCCGGCGGGCGTCTTCCATGTTGGCGTCGGTGAGACCGGCCTCGTTGCGGAAGACGATGATCGCCGGTGTGCCGCTGCCTGGATAGCGTTCGCGCTGCAAGTCGTTGGCGGCGACGGATTCAGCATCTCGCGGGATGAAGAGGCTGCCCTCGCTGGACCGGACGCTTGAGAGGTTCGGTGTGAGCGGGATGAGAATCGCAGCTGCAACAACCCAAACGAGCAGGGTAATCCACTTGCCGCGGGGAGCGCAGACAACATCGGTAATCGTCCGCAATTGCACGTTATCCTCGCCATCCGGAGCTGAACAGGGAACAGGGCCGGCGGATTACCCGCCGGCCCTGTTCGGTATATCACATCTTGCGATGTGAGGCTTACTCGTAGCGCAGTGCGTCCGCAATCGGCACCGAAGATGCGTTGCGGGCCGGGATAACCGTCAGGATCGCCGCTGCGATCAGCGACAGGGCGACGAAGAAGCTGATCTCGCCCCATGGCACGATGAACCCTTCGAGTCCTCCGCCACCGTCGGTGAACGCATCCGAGGTCATCAGCGACCAGGAGAGCGCCAGCGCCAGCAGCACGCCGGTCAGCACGCCCAGCGTAGCGACCACCATCGATTCGATCAGGAACGAGGCAGCAACCATGTTGCGTTTGAACCCGATGGCCCGCAACATACCGATCTGCTGCCGGCGTTCGACCACCGCCCGGAACGAGATCACACCCAGCGCCGCGATACCGACCAGCAAGCCAAGCCCCATAAAGCCCTGGATGAGCTGCAGGAACCCGGTGCTGAGGCTGGCCAGCTCTTCAAGCTGTGCCCTGGTGGCGTCCACCTGTACACCGCGGTCGAAGAGTGCCTGTTCAATCGACATGGCGATTGCTTCGGAATTGTCTTCTTCTTCCGGAGTCAGCATCACCATCAACAGTTCGGTATCCGGCGAGCCAAAGACATCACGAAGCGTCTCCTGGCTGGTATAGAGCCCGAATGACATGCTCACCCGTGTGTCGATGACACCGATGACGGTCACTGTTCGGCTCTCGCCATTGCTGATGCTGCTGATCTCAACGTCGATCGGCTGCATCGTTTCGTCTGCGCCTTCCGGCACATTCAGGAAGAACTGGCTTGGGTCGTTGCCAAACCCGCCCGGACCGGATGAGAATGCGTCGATCACTGCCAGGTCAGGATTGGTTGCCAACGCCATCCAGACTTCTTCTGCCGAGTTGTAGCCCTCTGCGATGTTGCGCATCGGCATCTGGTTGAACTCGGCAAACTCCTGGTCCACCGCCGTAATCTGTGTCTGTTTGGAATCGTCTGCCGAACTGTCGGAACGCCAGACCTTGGTGTTCATAAAGGAAACGGTCTGCATCCGGCCGACAGCCAGGATGGCGCTCTGGTCGATCTGGTCGCCGGCAGCTTCGCGCATGTCGTCGATCGGGTTGGTCGGGCTGGTTTGTACGGAAACATCCCACCCGCCAACGGCGTGCTCGGTGGTAAACAGGCCGGTGAAGTTGGCACTGATCGTGCCCATTGTCACCAGCGAGAACATGATCAGGGCGAACATGGCCAGCGTCAGGCCAGTCTTGGTCTTGGATGCCAGCGGATAGGCGACCGCTGTCTTCACTGCCGGCAACCAGCGTGCGAACGCCCGGCCGAAGAGTGAGACGATCCAGACAATGATGTCGGCGTTCCACATGATGATCAGTGTGGCAAACGTCACCATCATGATGCCCGAAAGGAAGAACATCTCGAAGTCACCCTGGAAGTCGTCCGGCAACATCCATTCGATCCAGCGTTCCGGAACCAGCCAGTAGGCCAGTGCCAGGATGCCGATGATTGTGAAGACCGGCCGGCGTGGCAACCAGCGCTGCAGGAGCAGCATCAGGCCGAAGCCGAGCAGGGAGATACCCATTGAGAAGAAGAAGCCGCTCCAGCGCCCGCCCTGTGCGCCCTGCAGCATCATCAGCAGACCGATCGGTGTCAGCAGCGGACCCCAGAGGCGGAAGTAGGAGATCTGGCCGAAGACCCACTTCCAGAACAGGATCGGCCGCAGGTTGCGCCAGCGCCAGCGTGGCCGTTCGCGGATACCGGATTCTTCCTCCGGCGTATCCCGGATCGCCGCGACGATGTTCAGCCGCGCAGCACGCACCGAGGCAAAGATGATCGTGACGAAGGTGACGGTGACACCCAGTGAATAGGCGACCGCCAGCGAGCGGAAGGTGAAGTGCGGAACGATATTCAGCGTATCCCCGATGATGTTTGACATGAGGCCGGCCATGATGAAGGCCACGCCAACACCGGCGAGCGCGCCGATCAGGGCGGCACCAAGGTCATAGGCCGTACCTTCTGCCAGGAATTGCTGGACCAGGTGGCGCTGCTTCATGCCAACGGCACGCGCCATCCCCATTTCCGAGCGGCGCTCTGCTGCCAGCATCATGAAGATGAGGAAGATCAGCAGGATGCCGGCGGCGACCGAGAAGAGACCCAGCACGATGAACAGGCTCATAAAGAGGCTGGCGATCGTCTCGGCGTCCTGCACGGCCCGCTGCTTGATGTCGGCGATGCCGTACGGCTCACCTTCCAGCGCTGATTCGATGCGTTCGGTGACGACATCCGAATGTTGCATGCCGGAGCGCACGTCGCCGGCGTTGGTGACGGCGATGAACCGGGCCTGGCCTTCCATGCCGGTCAGTTCCTGAACCCATTCGAGCGGCACAGCAATACCGAAGTTGCCGGGTCCGCCTTGGTCGGAGTTGAAGTTGACGCCGGTCAGCACACCGTCTGCGCCGATTGCGCCAACCGTCAGTTCGTATGGTTCATTCTGGTAGTAGATGGTGATCGTGCTGCCAACACCGCCATTGATCCGATTGGAGAGTGACTCCGAAATGACCACGGTGTCGTTGGCAAATGCATCCTCGATGCGGTTGCCATTCGGGTCCTTGATGCCGCCGAACGGGTCGAGACGGCTTGCATCCAGCCCCGCAAGCATGATCGACGGTTGGCTGAGCCGTTCGTTGACATTGACCGCCGGCACGTCGATCGTCAGGATCGGCAGGAAGCCGTCGATCTCCGCATCGTTGCCGAACTGGGCCTCAAGCTCATCGACCAGGCTGGTCCTGATCGGCTCGTTGTTGACCGAGGTCGAAGCGCGAGAGTCGGTATCACCAACGAACGCAATGACCTGATCGACCTCACCGAGCTGTTCATAGCTGATTTCGGTGATGGTGTGGTCCAGCGTATCTCCCGTGGTCAACGCTGCGGCGATGATCAATGTCGCCAGCATCAGCCCGACCATGATGAGAATTGACTGGGTTGGGCGTCGTGGGATGTTGCGGATGGCCATCTTGAAGATGACCCGGTTTCGCAACGCAATGTATCCAACCGAAAGCAGGCAGATCCCGAGAATAATCAGCAGCACCGTGAGGATGCCTGACATCGGTATCCCGAAAATATTATCCATTGTTGAGGTTACTCCTTCGTAACCAGCTCGCCGGAAGCGGGGACTTGCGATGCACTACCGCTGGCAGGTCATCACAGGTGAGGCGTCGCATCGGCGAAGCAGCGAGTCGACGTTTTCCAGGGGATTAGCAGTGCCTAGTGGCCGGCAGCCGCGGCACCATTTCCGTTGCCATTGATGTTCTCGTCCGAAACAATGACACCGTCTTTCATCCGGATAATCCGGCTGGTCATGGCAGCAATGCGCGGATCGTGGGTCACGATCACAAACGACTGCTGGTTCTTCTGGTTGAGTTCAACCATCAGGTTCATGACATCATCGGCGGTTTCGGAGTCGAGGTCACCGGTTGGCTCATCTGCCCAGACAATGGCTGGCTGGTTCACCAGGGCACGGGCGATGGTCACACGCTGTCGCTGACCGCCGGAAAGCTCGGCCGGCCGGTGGTGTGCCCATTCGAGCAGCCCCACCTGTTCCAGACCATGCAGTGCCTTTTCGCGTGCCTGTCGAGGGTTGGTTCCGCTGACAACCAGCGGCAGCTCGACATTCTCTACTGCCGAAAGAACCGGCAGCAGGTTGTAGAACTGGAAGATGAACCCCATGTTCTCGGCACGATACTCGGTGCGGTCATTGTCGGACAGCTTGGAGAGATCGGCGCCGCCGATCTTGATCGTCCCGCCATCAATGGTGTCCAGTCCGGACAGACAGTTCAGCAGTGTGGTTTTGCCACAACCGGACGGCCCCATAATGGCGACCATCTCGCCCCGGCCGACGAAAAGATCAACGCCGCGAAGTGCCTGGACGGTGATCTTGCCGGTGTTGTAGGTCTTGATAACACCGTTTGCTTCGATCGCCGACGGCAATGCCCCCGGGTTGTCCTGGTTGGTTGCTGGTGCTGATGTGGATACAGTCACTCGGTGGTCCACCCTTTCTCACGCTCAATCTTCAGTGATCGAACGTCGTTCCCCTCCGGCAGTCGTCTTCGACTGGTCGGTGGCGCAGAAATACAGACCCAACGAGGCGTGCCGGGTCTGCAAAAACGAGCTTGCGGCTCCCAGTAAATCACAGTGCAACCATCATTTACAGGTTGAATGGTGACTTCGGGACACAGGAATTTCTAAGGGTTGAATGTTGGTTTCTGTGCCGCTAACGATTTTCCTGTTGGCAGTCTGGTTGTCTTCCGAAGGGCGTAGGGGCGCATTGCAATGCGTCCGCCGTTGGAGACCTCGCAGTTTTGCCCAGTGCAACCCAGCGCAAACCGTCATCCCTCGACTGCGCTTGGGATGACGAGAAGAGAGGCATGTACAAGCTAAAACTGGGATGAGTTAAGACCCACCTACCCCGGGAGTGAATCCTCGGACTGGCGCAGGTCTCGCCAGGAGAGACTCTCCCGCCACCAGAAGAAGAAGCCAACGATGGTGATCGGGAAATAGAGCGCCGCGTGGACCACGACAGCATAGGAGAGCGCCGCCTCGCGCTGGATGCCGAGCGCACCCGCCAGCACCAGCACTACCCCAGCCTCAAACGGTCCGACATAGCCGGGCGACGAGGGGATCAGCGTCGCGAGGTTGGCGACGGCCGTCACCATCAGCACCGCTGCCGGCGAGATATCCAGGTTGAAGCCCTGGGCGATGAAGTAGTACATCGACGCCTCGCACGTCCAGGCAAGCAGCGAAGCGATAGCGACCAGCAACAGATCCTGTTTCCGCTTGAGGATGCCCAGACCTTCAATGAACGACCCGGCCATGCGTTCGACCCGGACGCCGAACCGTTCCGGCAGCAGCGCCACCGCCAGCTGGATCAGCCGGGTGCGGATACCTGGCGCGAAAACCATCAGGAACAGCATGAGTGAAAGCGCGACAAACAGCCCGATGGCGATGATGAACAGGTTTCGCAGGTCGGTTGTCAGTGCAACCGAGAGCGAGGCAACGGTCATGAAGAGGACCATCGTCAACCCGTCGAAGATGCGCTCGACGGCAATCGTTGCCAGTGATCCGGTTTTGCGAACACCGAACCGGGCGGAGAGCGCGTAGGATCGCACGACCTCGCCGGCCCGCAGCGGCAGGATGTTGTTGCCCATGTAGCCAATGGCAACGATCGGGAAGAGGCGCCGCGGGCCAATGTACTGGATTGGACGCAGCAGGTAGGCCCAGCGGAGTGAGCGGATGCCAACGCCGGCGAAGTAGGTGACCAGTGCCGGCAGTATCCAGATGTAACTTGCGCCGCGCAGCGATTCCTTGATGAGGTTGAAATCCTGACCACGCAGGGCAAAGTAGATGAAGATGATGCTGATGCCAAACCCGAGCCATACTCGCCAGGATGCCCGCATTCTCAGCAACCCCTGCCGGCACTATCCGGATTTCCGGCCCTGTGTTCCGTCAACCTGACCACCCGACATGCCATTTCATTCCGACCGGCGCACAGTCGCGAAGGATACCACCCGCCAGCCCCGAAGACGGGTTCCTTCATTGCTGGAATGCGATGCGCGCGTTGCCTGTTTTCAAACAGCCGCTCTCATGCTACGCTGCGGAACGCAGAATGTGAACCAAAACTCCATAGTTTAAGAACAGGCGGTGAGGCTCAGATGGTGTATCGGGCAATGATGGGCGCAAAGGTGCGTCGCAAGGAAGATCCCCGGCTTATTACCGGCTCGTCGATGTATGTCGGCGATCTGAAGCTTCCGGGGATGGTGCATGCATCGTTCCTGCGTTCGCCGTTCGCGCACGCCCGCATTCTTTCTATCGATACCAGTGCTGCAAAGGCATCGCCGGGCGTGGTCGCGGTCTATACCATTGAAGAACTTCGCACCTTCTGCGGCCCGATGGGTGGCGCAAGCGGCGAGGGTTCGGCAACGTCGGACGAGATCCCGACTCCGCAGCAGGAGGCGCTCGCTTCGGGCAAAGTTCGCTGGGTCGGCCACTCTGTGGCCGTCGTGCTGGCTGAAACCGAACAGCAGGGCAAGGATGCGGTTGATCTGATCGAGGTCGAGTGGGAAGAGCTGCCGGTCGTTGTCGATCTTTTCGATGCGATGGCAGACGACGCTCCGCGTATCTGGGAGCAGGTCCCCAACAATGTCGGCTTTGAAGTCGCGACGCTCAATGGCGATGTCGATGGCGCGTTTGCCGATGCCGACGTCACCATTTCCCAGCGGATTCTCTCGCAGCGGCTTGTTCCGTTGCCGATGGAGGGCCGCGCCTGTGCGGCATCGCCCGATCCGTTTACCGATGGCCTGACTGTCTGGGTATCCAACCAGCATCCGCATGGCTGGCGCGACGCTGCTGCTCCGCAACTTGGACTGGCCCAATCGCAATTGCGGGTGATTGCACCTGAGGTTGGTGGAGGGTTTGGCGCGAAGTTTGGCCCCTACCATGAGGAAGTTGTCGTTGCAGCCACTGCCAAGTATCTGAAACGTCCAGTGCGCTGGGTTGAATCTCGCTCCGAGAACTTTGTCGCCATGAACCATGGCCGGGCACAGGTTGCCGACATTGAACTGGCCGCCAACAACGACGGCAAGATCACCGGCCTGCGGCTCACCGTCCACCAGGATGGTGGGGCCTATCCCAAGGGTCTTGGCATTCCCTACTTCACGCTGACGATGGCTGTGGGATGCTATGACATTCCGGCGGTCGATCTGAAGATCAAGTCGATTTACACCAACACGATGGCAATCGGTGCCTATCGTGGGGCCGGCCGGCCGGAAGCTGCCTACTACATCGAACGCGCGATCGATATGCTCGCCAAGAAGATGGGCATGGATCCGGCTGAAATTCGCAGGGTCAACTTCATTGCGCCCGATGCCTTCCCCTATACGACAGCAACCGGCGAGAAATACGACACCGGCGAATACGCCAAGGCGCTGGACAAGGCGCTCGAGGTCTCCAACTATGCCGAACTCCGGCAGTGGCAGGAGGCAGCACGTGCCGAAGGCCGCATCGTTGGTATCGGACTGGCGTCGTACGTCGAGATCTGCGGTTTTGGACCGTGGGAAAGCAGCACGGTAAAGATCGAACCAGGCGGTGCGGTGAGCGTCTATACCGGTATCTCCCCGCACGGGCAGGGCCAGGAGACAACGTTCGCCCAGATTGTCGTTGACCGGATCGGTGCGGATTTTGAGAATGTGATTGTCCACCACGGTGATACTGATAACACCGCCCAGGGGCAAGGGACCGGCGGAAGCCGCGGACTGGTCGTTGGCGGCGGTGCGTTGATCATGTCGCTGGATGTGATTCGTGACAAGGCGGACCATATCGCCGCCCACCTGCTGGAGGTTGCTCCAGAAGACATCGAGTTCGTCGATCGCTCCTACCGGGTGAAGGGTGCGCCGGAGAGAGCCGTCGTGCTGGCCGACATTGCCGCTGCTGCCTATGCCGGCGGACTGCCGTCAGATATCGAAGCCGGGCTGCACACGACCCAGTATTTCAGCCCGGACGATGAGACGTTCCCCTTCGGTGCGCATATTGCCGTGCTGGAGATCGAACCGGATAGTGGCAAAGTCAATCTTCTGAAGTACTTCTCGATCGACGACTGCGGCAACGTGGTCAGCCCGCAGTTGCTCG